>NZ_JAHLQI010000004.1 GCF_018918345.1 Butyricicoccus intestinisimiae | reverse complement strand
CCACTAAGCACAAAAACCGAAGTCTCAGTGCTTCGTTCGACTTGCATGTGTTAGGCACGCCGCCAGCGTTCATCCTGAGCCAGGATCAAACTCTCTAAAAAATTGTATTATCACGAGCAAAGCTCGTTATAATCAAAAATTTCAGCTATATGCTGGCTTGCTGTCATTTCTATACCGGTTTTACAGCGCCCGGTTCTCTTTCTGAGTATAAACTTCAAAAGAATTTCAGGTTTGTAATTCGTTCAAGTTACGTTGTTTAATTTACAAGGTACAATGTTTCGCTCATTTATGTGAGCTTTTTTATTATACATCAGACATTCAAGCTTGTCAAGAACTTTTTTCATTTCTTATCAAAACTTTTCGTTTGATGTCGTCGCTGTTTTGAAGCAGCAACTTTATTAGTTTAACACAAGCATTTCATTTTGTCAAGAAGTTTTTCCAACCTCTTTTCAAACATTCTTGTGTTTTGCGCTGATTCCTCAGCGGCAACTCAATTAGAATACCATAAACGTGTCATCCTGTCAAGCACTTTTTTCTTCCGATCAGTACTTTTTTCATTCCTCTGACTGGTTTGTGATGCCCTCTCGTTGAGTGCCTGAATAGAATACACCTTTTTCGACACAAAGTCAACACTTTTTTCGCGTTTATTTGCGTTTTTTTGTGTAACTATACCGTTTTTTCTTATTTTATACACAAGACAAGCTCTTCTGCACACAAATGCAAAAGAGCTTGTCTATATTATGATTGAATCTCCCGTTTTTTCAGCAATATGCTCGCTGCAACAAATAATGCTGCAAGCCAAGCAATGCATATAACAAGGAATATCGCATACTGTCCCGCCAGCATATCTGCCTTTTGATTGGAATTCATACCAACCTGCATAAGTGAATACGGCCACCATAATCCATGCCCTCTACTCGCCATAATGGTTCCGCAGACGCCACCAAACAAGGCGATAAACACCGGCACAGCGAAGCTGCGAATCAGCATGGACAAGATCATTTGTGCCGCAATGACTGCCAATCCGCCGATAATACCCCGCAGCAAAAAAATAAGCGTATCAATCGGAGGAAGTCCAGAAAAATGTGCAAATACTTTTCCGCAAAAAATATACAGCACAAAAGTGAATACCTGCGTCAGCAATACCATCTTGACGATAACCAGAAATTTCGCAAGGAAAATATCCATCCGATGAACCGGCGCGGAGACAAGCAAATTCCAATTATGCCCAAGGTGCTCCAATCTCCACAAGTACGCCGCATAAATTCCCACCATGGTCGGAAAGAAAAACAGAGAATAGAACAAGGTGTGCTGTGTCCACAGGCTATACCAACGTTCGTGCAAAATCGAAAGGTTTTGCAAATAATTAAACGTTCCATATGCTGCTGAAATCACCGGCAAAATAAAAAAAAGAATCCAGATCGGCGAGGCATGCAGCTTTCGATTTTCCGCAAGAATACACCGTTTGAGCATCGGATTATACCTCCTTCTTTTGAATCACGCGCCAGGTAACAATAAACAGCACGCTCATGAGTACGAATACCCAGATCAACAAGGGCCATTGATAACCTTGTGCGCCATAAATGACCGTATGTGTATCTCGGCTCCAATCTTTTATATAATACCTGCTGAGCGGAATATAATATCCCCACGGCACAAACAAGCTGAATCCTTTGGGCATAAAAGCAGAAAAGAGTCCGATAAGTGCACCCGCTATGCCCACGCACACGGCTGGCAATGGATTCTTCAGTAAGATTGTCAACAGAAATTCAAAGAAAAACAACATGATATTTACAGATACGGTACACAGCAGATAGTACGCAATTTGCCCAGCCGGCAAAACGTCAGCATATTGCTGCAAGTGTCCATTTACAGCAAACAACGTCATTTCAATTCCTGTAATCAAGAATATCTCCGCGATGCCGAGCAAGGATTTCGCAGCAAACAAACTGCGTCTGCTCTGCAAAGTATATAATAATTTCGGTGCATTTCCTTTGATTTCCACATCCCACAGACGACTTGCCAGCATTGCCATGGCAACCGGCATAATGACAGCGTGCATGAGCGTTGATGTAAACAGCAAAGAAGTATATGCCATCGCCGCCTCTTGCGCTGTTTTGGGTGCGGCCTGATACTCCCACACAAATGCAACAAGCGAAACCAACACGCAAATTAAGAAATCATGCCGTCTTTTTGCCTTGTGCAGTTCACAACGAAAGCTGTTCATTTTTCCCGCACCTCCTGCGCCGATTGTGTTAAGCTCAAGAAAATATCTTCCAGCGATTTTGTGTGTCGAATGAGTTCTACCACGCCCGCGCCGCTGTCCGCCAATTCCTGCACGATTTCCGCCAAACGAAAATCCGGCATCGGCGGCAGTGTCAGCACACCGTCTTTCTGCACAGTCGGCAGTCCCTTTTCCCGCAAGATCGGCATCGCTTTCAGCACATCCAGCACGCGAAGATTCAAATCACCTTGGCTATGTTTTCGCAATTCCTGCAGTGAGCCATCAAACAATGTCTTTCCATGATTGATAATGCCTACCCGATTTACCATTTGCTCCATTTCTCCGAGCAGATGGCTGGAAATCAATACAGTAGCACCGGTTTTCTCCGGCATTCCCGCAATCAACGCACGCATTTCCTGCATGCCCGCCGGATCTAATCCATTGGTCGGTTCATCCAAAATTAAAATTTCCGGATTTCCCAGCAGCGCCATGGCAATCCCCAGACGTTGTTTCATGCCCAGCGAATACTGTCCGACCTTCTTATCTTTATCCTGCGTCAGATGAACAACGTCCAACACATGTGCAATTTCTGTATGCTTGACATCTTTTAAGTCTGCAATAATTTGCAAATTTTCCTGCGCTGTCAAATGCAGATAACCAGACGGAGATTCGATGAGACTTCCGGTATGACGTAATAGTCGAATCCGATTTTGTTCTGTCATTTCTTGTCCCATCAACCGCACACTGCCGCTCGTCGAATGAACAAGCCCCAACAGCATTTTCATGCTTGTCGATTTACCCGCGCCGTTTGGTCCAATAAAGCCGTATACACAGCCTTTTGGCACACAAAGATTTAAATGATCTACCACAGTATGATTGCCGTACATCTTGCAGAGATCTTTCGTTTCTATCATGTTTTGCATAACATTCGCTCCTTTTCTCTCGCTGTTTCTTGGAACGATGTCAGTATAACAAACGATTCTTAATCTCCGCCGTGTCCTGCCTTAAGAATACCTTAATTTTGCCGCCGCTTTCTGGCGATGCCTGCGCAGACACAGTATAATAATCATGAGGTGAACCACAGTGAGAACAATTTACGAAGCAAAACTTCTTTTGATAGATGACAATCCGGATTTGATTCAATTGTTATGCGAGCAATTGAATCACGCAGGCTATACATGGATTCAAACAGCATCCAATTGCGAAGATGCCCGCACGGCATTTTCCAAGCAGCGTCCAGACTGTATGATATTGGACATCAATTTGCCGGACGGAGATGGATTTTCTCTTTTTCGGGAGCTGCGCGCGCAGGCAAATATTCCCACCTTATTTCTCTCAGCGCGAGATGCCGATGCCGACCGGCTGTTTGGTCTCGGTTTGGGTGCAGATGACTATTTAACGAAACCGTTTTTGATGCAAGAGCTTGTCCTGCGCATCCAGCATCTATTACAGCGCACCTATCGGGCAGAATTGCGCAGAAGTATGTCCGGTTCGATACAAATCGGCTCTCGAAACATCTTATTGTCCGATGCTTTGATACAGCTGCCGGACGGCAGCACGCTGTCCTTGACAGCAACCGAACGCACCATTCTGCAAAAGCTCATCGAAAATCGCGGTCATATCGTCACATACGATGCTTTATGTGAAGCGGTTTGGGGCGAGGGATATTATGGATACGAGAACAGCTTAAATGTACATATCCGCCACTTGCGCGAAAAAATCGGAGAAAACGTCGGCAAGCCCCAGTATCTTATTACGATGCGCGGTATCGGTTATAAATTGACGGAGGCTCGCTGATATGCATACATTTGCACGGTTGATTCGGCGATATGTTCTTGCCGCTATCAGCATTTTACTATTTCTCGTCGTCCTTTTTATCACATCATTATTTTGGTTTGGATACCACGCCGGTTTCGACTGGCAAAGCCATATGGCATATGGCACTGGCGAAATTGCCGACGCCATGATACAGAAAAACAATTCCTTACAGTTAGACGATGTGCACACGCCGGAGCAATGGATGGAAGGATATTCTTGGGCGATGGTATTGGATGACAGTGGCCGAATTATTTGGCAGTATCAATTGCCGGAGCATCTAAACCATTCTTATACCACACGCGAAGTTGCCGGATTCAGCCGATGGTATTTGGACGGTTATCCGGTATTTTGTCACGCAAAATCTTATGGTCTGTGTGTCATTGCGCTGCCGCCGAACAGTATCTGGCGATACAGTGTTTCCTGCTCTCTCAGTCTCATGACCGCTGTGCTGCATGGCATGTTTCCCGCCGTTCTCACGATTGTATTTGCTATTTTATTCTGCTGTCTGCTGTTTAGTTGGCAGGGCGCGCGTTCCTTACAAAATATTGAGCGCGGGCTGGACACGCTTTCGGAAGGCGAACCGGTTTCTCTGCCGGTATCCGGATTTACCAGCGATCTGGCGAAAAAACTCAACCAAACCAGTGCGCAGCTGCAAAAGCGCAATGAAATTATCTCTCGCAGGGATACCGCCCGTACCAATTGGATCGCCGGTGTCAGCCATGACATCCGCACACCACTTTCTCTCATTCTCGGTTGGGCAGAGCAACTGGAACATGATACCGCACTTTCTGCGAAAACACAGCAAAAAGCACAGAGAATTCGGATACAAAGCGAAAAAATCCGTTCTCTCATCGAGGATTTAAATCTGACCAGCAAATTACAGTATGGAGCTCAGCCGCTTCGCTGCCATTCTGTCATCCTCGGGCCATTTTTACGCCGCATTGTTGCAGAATTTTATGATTCGCCGCTTGCAAACGGCTGTACCATGGATTTACAGCAGGCAAAAGACACAGAAAATTGCTCTCTTTGCATAGACTCCGCTCTGATGACGCGAGCCATCGAAAATCTATTCAACAACAGCATTCGGCACAATGCCGCGCCGGTACATGTCACCGTGCAAACCCAGCGTTCCCACGGCATTGTGCAAATCATCATCACAGACACCGGCACCGGTTATCCTCCCGCCGTCCTGCACGCGCTCGTGCACGGCGAGGGAGAGAACACGCCGCACATTTTAGGGCTTCACATCGTTGAGCAAATCATGGAAGCACACGGCGGCGAGGTGCGATTCACGCAAAACGTACCCAACGGTGCCAAAACCATTCTAACGCTGCCGCTTACATAACAAAAAGCCCCTGTGCAGGGGCTTTTGTTATGTTCAACCGTTTTGATGCAGCGTTCGATACGTTGCAAATTGAAAATGACGATCCATCCAATCGCCAACGATGCCAACACCTTTTCCCATTGTCAGGGCTGCAGCAACCGTGCCGATGCCGAGACCGTCCAGATGTCCCAAGAAACACACCGTCATCACGCCCGTGACCAGCAAACAGGTTGCATCAAAGCCAATCTTAATCTTCGGATAACCAATTTTCGTAATGTCCTCCAGTTCTCGCGGAAACAGGTCGGTCGGAACAATCGGCATCTGACAGCGATTGGACAGCGCAATGCCAACGCAGATAATCAAATAGCTGAGGATAAAATAGATGATTCTCCAGTGCAGCGCCGTCGGCAGAATGTCAATCCAAAGCTCATGGAAATCCAGCAATTCGCCGAAAATAAAGCCGACGACAAAGCTAAACAGATATGGCAGCACAAACCGCTTGCGCATTACCATCAAACTAAAAATCAGCAGTCCCTGAAATAAATATGTCCAAGTACCTAGCGTCAAAGCCGGCAGCACTTCGGAGAAAGCAAACGGCAAGCTGGAAATTGCTGAAATGCCCGCGCCGGAATACAGCATCAGCACAACGCCGAATGCATCAATAAAGACGGCAAAAATCAGCGCCAGCTCTCCACGAATTAAAATTTTATCTTGTGTCACCATAATATGAAAACCTCCTGCGTGTACTGTATCGCAGGTAGTCTAAAAGAGCAAATGAATAGTTTGAATAGAACGATAGTTTTTATCTATGTTTTATGGTATACTACTGTCATGCTATAGGAGGAACCGCGTATGAACTTAGATTATCTCCGATATTTTGTAAAGCTCGCAGAGGTTCGGCACTACACCAGAGCCGCGGAACAGCTATGTATTTCTCAGCCCAGTCTGAGCCACGCCATCCGGCAATTGGAAACCGAACTCGGCGTCCCGCTGTTCGAAAAAAACGGCCGCAACACGACGTTAACTCGTTTTGGCACAGATTTTTTATCCTGTGCACAGCGAACACTCACCGCATTAGATGACGGGGTAACCGCACTGCAAAAAAGCGCACGCGGCGAAGGTCTGATCCGTTTGGGATTTCTGCGCGTCCTCGGCATTCGTTATATTCCGCAGCTTGCCGCACAGTTTTTGGCTGCAAATCCAGACAAGCACATTCAGTTTGATTTCCACAGCGATCGCACACAGGCGCTGCTCGACGGGCTTTCCGCGCAGGCGTTTGATTTGGTATTTTGCTCCAAACCTGCACCCAACATGCATATGACGGCAATTCCGGTCACACAGCAGGAACTCGTCCTGATTGTGCCGCCCAATCATCCACTTTCTCATCAGCACAGCATTGATCTCTCCGAAGCGCTGCCATATCCGATGATTTATTTCGCCAAAGGCTCCGGTCTGCGCGAAGTCGTGGATGATTTGTTCGCTTCTTTCGGCGCAGTCCCGCGTATCGCGCTGGAAACAGAAGAAGATCAGGTCATTGCCGGTCTTGTCGCACAGGGATTTGGCATTGCCGTGGTTCCGTACATGGATTTGCTGCTCAAGCTGGATCTCTGTATTTTAAAAATCAGCGCGCCGCCGTACAAACGCGAATTTTTCATGATTCATAACACCGATGTGTTTCTCTCTCCCGCAGCCGATGCCTTTCGACGCTTTGTGCTCGCGCACGGACAAAGCGATCCCAGTCATGCAGTCAATCTATAATTTTATACATACAATTGATACAACAAAATCCACCGGCGTGCACCGGTGGATTTTGTTTTGATCGTCATGATATCACATCTGCGCCGAACGGCATCAGGGACAGCTTTGCCATCTTAAAGCACTGCATTCCCACCGGAATGCCAACAATCGTAATGCACCAGACCGCACCCAATGCCAGATAACCCAACGCCATTTCCCATCCGAAGAAAATCAGCCAAACGATGTTGGCAAGAAAGGAAATGCTGCCTCCGCCATATACGACATCTTTGCCAAACGGAAAAAATGCCAGCGAGGCAAATTTAAAACACTGTAATCCAAACGGTATGCCGATAATCGTGATGCACCAAATGCACCCCGCCAGCGTCCATGCCAGACCGCCGATCAGACCGCCAAATAGAAACCACAAAATATTTCCCAATGTACGCATAATTTTCCCTCCTGTTCCTGATTTGTTTTGGTATCGACAGCATACCACATCTTTCTCCCGCCTGTAAATACATCCGAAAAATTTTACAGATTTGTCATCTGAACCGGTCGGCAATCCGCGTAAAAAGTGAATAAATTATGAACAAACGCCAAGAAAACTAGCCAAACCGTCTCATTTTAAGCACTTTGATTTCCAACACTTGCTTTCTATCCAACACTTTTATGCATATTGATATTGAATTGCGTCAAACAAATACAGTATAATATGTATTACATATTATCTTCCAATCGAAGAAAGTTTTAGATACACACGAGGAGGGAGTCTATGCGATCTGTTTTTCAGATTTTTCGGCGGGATCTTCGCCGCCTGCTACGCAACCCTGCCGCAGCACTGGTCATGGCAGGCGTGTGTCTTTTGCCGTCATTTTATGCATGGTTTAATATTGCGGCCAACATGGACCCATACAGCAATACGCAGGGCATCAAGGTGGCTGTTGCCAACAATGACACCGGCGCAGACACAAAGATGCTGTCACTCAATGCAGGTGACGAAATCATAAAAAAGCTAAAAGACAACGACCAGCTCGGCTGGACATTCGTTGACACCAAGGACGCAAAAGAAGGCGTAAAATCCGGTGAATATTACGCCGCCATCGTCATTCCAAAGGATTTCAGCGAATCGCTGGTCAGCGTGTTATCCGGAAAGCTGGAACAGCCGGAGCTTGACTACTATATCAACGAAAAGAAAAATGCGATTGCGCCGAAAATCACCGACACCGGCGCATCGACCATTCAGCAGCAAATCAATGACACGTTCTCCGCTGTCGCATCGGAATCTATTTCGGATGCGATTCGCTCGTCTGTCACCAATCTCGAGGGCGATGTAAACAGCACCAACCAAGAACTGACCAGTTCCATTTCCAGCGTGCAGAACAACCTGTCGCAGTATCAAACGGCGGCACAAAACTTTCAGAACACGGTGAAACAGTCCAATTCCGTCATTGATGACACCATTGCCGCGCTGGATCAGGTGGATAAAACCGCACAGACCAGCTCGAACGCGCTGTGCAATGTTTCTGCCCAGCTGTCAAACAGCAGAACAGCCCTCGGCACGCTCTCCGGACAAATTTCTCAAAATCTGTCTAGCGGCGAGACACAGCTCAACACCATTTCTATTGCCACTTCTACCAAGCTCGGCATTTTTGAAACCAATGCAAACGATGTGCTGACTACCGTTGGAAACGGCATTGACTCCGCCACACAGCTCAACCAGAAAAATACGCAGATTATCAACGATTTATACGCCCTGCATCAGAGCATTCAGAACGATTCCTCGCTTTCCAATGCTATCACAGAGCAAATCCAAAAGCTGCAAACGCAAAACGCCTCTCTGCAGGAATTGCTGGATTCCCTGAATTCCAGCAACTCCGCCATGAAAGAGGCCGTCAGCACAGCTAAGACAACGCGCACGTCTCTGGAACAGATTGCATCCAACGGAAAATCGTCCCTGCAAAAATCGCGCGACAAGTTAAACGCACAGGTTTTCCCGCAAATCAACCAGTCTTTGGATGGTCTCTCCACCGTAAACGGCGATTTGACGGCCGCACTGTCCGGCATTCCATCGACAACCAAGCAAGTCAAGCAGGTATTGACACAGCTGAAAACCACGATGAACGACAGCGCCGATATGCTCAGTCAGGCAGGCAAAACCCTCGATTCTGTCAATGAGAAGCTGGGGACAATCTCCACCGATTTGAAATCTCTGCAAAGCTCTTATGCGTATCAGAAGCTGCTCTCTCTGGAAGGCATTGACGCCGATGCTGTTGCCGATTTCATGTCCTCTCCGGTCTCCATCCAGTCGGATGTACAGTATGATGTGAAAAATTACGGTTCCGGCATGACACCGTTTTACACAAACCTCGCGCTTTGGGTCGGCGGCTTGATTCTGGTGTCTATTCTCAAGCAGGAAGTAGACACCGACGGACTGCGCCGACGCTTTACTCCAACACAGGGATATTTCGGCCGCTGGCTTCTGTTCATCGTCTCTGGTCTCATCCAAGGCGTGATTGTCTGTGCCGGTGATCTCGTCTTGCTGAAGGTGCAATGTGTGCATCCGATTGCCTTTGTTTTCGCGGGCATGGTATGCTCCTTTGTATATGTCAACATCATTTATGCACTCGCCGCAACCTTTAAGCACATCGGCAAAGCGGTTGCCGTTGTGTTAATCATCCTGCAGATTCCGGGTTCTTCCGGCACGTACCCCATCGAAATGATGCCGGAGTTTTTCCAAAAGCTGCATCCTCTGTTCCCGTTTACCTATGGCATCAACGCCATGCGCGAATGCATCGCCGGATATTACGGCAATCTGTATGTCAAGAATCTGCTTTTCCTGTCCATCTTTGTCGCACTGTCGCTGTTTATCGGTTTGGTTTTGCGGCCGCTGCTGCAGAACCTCAACCATTTGTTTGACAGACGATTGGACACAACCGAACTGATGCTGTGCGAAACGGCCACCGCCGAGTACCAGCGTCCGACCATGCGCATGCTGATCCGGACGCTTGCCCGCGACGAGGTCGCCAAACAGCGATACTTGGATCGCTCTGTAAAGTTTGAGCGAAATTACTCCAAGCGCATCAAGTACGGCTTCCTGTGTATGTTAATTATCCCGCTCGTCTTTTTGATTTTGATGTTCAGCTTGGATTCCAAGCTCGTCTTTTTGGTTCTGTGGATTGTTTCTTTGATTGCTCTGTCGGTATATTTGATTGTCGTTGAATACATCCACGATAAGATTCAGCGACAGATTGATCTCAACGGACTGACATCGGATGAACTGATGCAGGCAATAAAGGAGAACAAGAGCAGATGAAAAATATATGGCAAATATTCAAACGGGATGTTCTGCGCATCCGCACAAACGTCATTGCCATGATTGTTATCATGGGAGTTACTGTCGTCCCCTGCCTGTACGCATGGTTTAACATTGCGGGCAGCTGGGATCCGTATTCCAACACCGGCAATCTAAAAGTAGCCGTAGCCAGCGTCGATGACGGTTACGAAGGCAGTTTGATTCCCATTCGCATCAATATCGGTGATCAGGTGTTGTCTTCCCTGCGCGAAAACACGCAGATGGATTGGGTGTTTACCAGCCAAGAAAATGCCGTGTCCGGCGTGCAGTCGGGTGAATACTACGCCGCGATTGTCATTCCAAAAGATTTCAGCAACAAAATGATGAGTATTTTTTCGGATGACATTCAAAAGCCAGACATTATTTATTATTCCAATGCCAAGGAAAACGCCATCGCGCCGAAGGTCACAGACAAAGGCGCTTCTGCGATTCAGAAACAAATCAATCAGACCTTTATCAAAACGGTTTCCAGCACTGCGCTGACTGCGTTCCAGTCGGTTTCCAACATGGCAAAAGCAACCGGTTCGGAGTCGATTGCAGACAATCTGTCCAACAATCTCAATCAGATTGCCGCTGATTTGTCCTCTGCGAGTGCCACCACGCAGTCGTTTTCCAATTTGACCTCCTCGGCGCAGCAATTGCTCACGGCAACCTCCGATTCGCTGGATCAGGCGAAAACCCAGACTTCCAGCGGCAAGAAGGCGCTGAACGACACAAAAAAGTCATTTTCCAGTCTAAGTAGCGCACTGGGCGGTGCAACGGACAGCATCAACGACGCGCTCAGCTCCGGTGCAGACTTCTACAGTCAAGTCTCTGCGACCTTGGATTCCGCCTTTGACACGCAGTCCAAGGATGTCTCCGCCGTTGCAGATACGCTTCGCACGCTTGCCAAAAAGATAGACAATGTCATTGATGCGTATACGTCTCTGCGCGATTCCATTTCTTCGATAGAAACCTCCCATCCGGAACTGGCTTCTTTGACACAGCCGATTGTCGCAAAGCTCAACAGCGCTATCACCACGCAGACCGATTTGCGCGACAAGCTCAACAGCACAGCGACTTCGCTGCAGGATTCCAGCACCGACCTCAAAACCGCGAAATCCGAGCTGGATGCTCTTGTAAAGCAGAGCACGCAGGATGTCAAGAGTGTGCAGTCGGATTATGAATCCAATCTGAAACGTTCGCTCGACAGCCTTTCGGCTTCTGTCTCAGATGCCGAGGGCAGCCTGAGCAGCTTGATGTCTCAAATCGGAAAAAGTGCAGACGGCGTGTCCGGACTGGCGAAATCGGCAAACTCTGATTTGTCACAAATCCAGTCTGCACTCAACAATTCCGGCAGCCTGCTTTCGGATGCCGCAAAGAAAATCACCGACACCACCGCCAAGCTGGATGAGATGAAACAGAGCGGCGATTATTCCGAATTAAAGACGCTGCTCAGCGACAACCAAGACGCGCTCACTGCCTTTCTTGCAACGCCGGTTTCTCTGAAAACCCATCAGGTTTACAAGATTGACAACTATGGCTCGTCAATGGCGCCATTTTATTCCACGCTTTCTATCTGGATTGGCGGCATCGTCCTCGTTGCCATGTTGAAAGTAACCGTATCGAAAAAGTGCCTTGAGGGACTGCACCGCGTCAAAACCCATCAGATTTATTTGGGACGATATATTATCTTTCTGATTGTCGGCCTCATGCAAAGCACCTTGATTGCAGCCGGTGATCTGTGGTATTTGGGTATTCAATGCGAGCATCCGTTCCTATTCTTACTCGCTTGCTGGTTCTCCAGTATTGTGTATGTCAATATTATCTACACGCTGACCGTGTCCTTCGGAGACATCGGCAAAGCCATCAGCGTTGTCCTGCTCGTCATGCAGGTAGCTGGTTCTGGCGGCACCTTCCCGATTGAAGTTGCGCCGAAGTTCTTCCAGATGGTGTATCCGCTGCTTCCGTTCGTCCACAGCATGGCTGCCATGCGCGAGACAGTCGGTGGCATGTATGGCATGACCTATTGGATCGAGCTGGGCAAGCTGGGTATTTTCCTGATTCTCTCTCTGATCGTTGGTCTGCTGCTGCGCAAACCAATCATTCGACTCAACGATGCTTTCACAGAAAAGCTGGAAGAAACCAAAATTATGTAACGCAAAAGCCGCCGCATTCACAAAACGTGAATGCGGCGGCTGCTTTATTGGAAATACAAAGAGAGATTACAGAAACGGTCGCGTGGTATCTGCGCCCATCTTGATAACGTCTTCTGCGTCCATCTGCCAATATTCCGGACGGAACAACTCCAAACAAGCTGGGCCATCATAACCGACTGCCTGAACGGCATCGGAAACTGCCTGTACCGGAATGGCACCCAGACCCGGCATCAGACGATGGCAGTGGTCGAGAATGCCAAGCGGCAGGTCTTCGCAGTCATTGATATGGAAGACAAACAGCTTCTCTTTCGGAATCTTTTTGATGTACTCGACATCTGCGCACTTATCATGCAGATACACGTTGATGCAGTCTACCGTCAAGCCTACGCTGTCGCGATTTACTGCCTGTACGATTTCCAGTGCCTGCCGCACGCTGTTGCAGCACCACTTTTTATCGCCAATCGGTTCAAAGGACAGCTTGACGCCATACGGCTCCGCAATGTCTGCGAGCTGATTGAGTACCTTCACGGAATCGTCAAAGACTTCCTTCTCATTCTTAGTGCAAATCTCCGGCGTCACAGTCGGAACGACAATCATGTACGGGTTGCCGATCTGCTGTGCGATTTCGCAGCCGAACGTAAACAGCTCAACCAGTTCCTTCCACTCCAGCTCATTGCAAAAATTGATATTTTCAATCGAGTTGAATGCGAACGGCTTCAGGTGGCTCTTGGCAAAGAACGCCTTGAGGTCATCGACCGTATGGGTCTTGAGATAGTCCTTGAGCATATCCAGACGCAGCTCGATATAGTCATAGCCATACTTTTCGCAAAGTTCCAAATCCTTTTCTACCGTAGAATTTTCCTTACAGGTAGCTTCATTATAACCAAGTTTCAACATAAACGAAGGTTCCTTTCTTACATTTCTCCGCGTGCTTCACGCTCTGCCAGATCCTTCATAACCTTCGGATAAATCTTATCCAGCTTATAGAATACCAGAACGATAATTGCAACAATCCAAACAAAAATCGGGCCAAACTTGAAGATGGTCGTAATCATGCTGATTGCGGAATCCGGCTGTACAGCGCCGCCTGCTGTCGAGCTGAGGAAGCCTGCGCCCTCCAGCATCAGCGTCATTACCGCACTTGTGATACCGGTGCCGATCTTGAAGCCCATCGAGCCTGCGCCGAACACCAAGCTCTCCTGACGCAGATGGCTCTTCCACTGACCATATTCTACCACATCTCCCATCATTCCGAAAACAACAGAAGTAAGCGGAGCCTGACCGAGAGAACGGATAATTGTCATAGCGAGCAGCCAGCCAACATTGGTCGGGTTCACCATAATCAGTGCATGTGCAACAACGACTACGATACAGCCAAACAGCGACAAGTCGCGCTTGTTGAACTTCTTCAGCAGCATCGGGCACGCAATGGCGCCGACAATCAAAGATACAATCTCTGCCGTGTAAATCAAGCTGTAAATGTTATCATTGCCCAGTACATATTTGCAGTAATACGGCAGATCGGTGCCGATGATCGTGGTATGTACACAGGTAACGGTCCAGAGAATCAGGGTTGCCCAGAAGTACGGATTGCTCAGCAGCGCTTTAATCTGGCGGCCGGCACCAACCTTTTTGGTATTTGCTGCCTGCTGCTCCAGATTCACGGTTTCCTTGCACTGGAAGAAGCAGATAAACAGAAGAATCACGGCGATGACACACCAGATACTCATGGTCTTAATCCATGCTGCTTGGTCATTGCCCATCATCTTTACAACCGGCAGGGTAAATGTAACTGCGATAATCTTACCGACCGGAGACAGTGCCATGCGGAAGATGGACAGCAAGTCACGCTCGTGAGAGGAACGTGTCATCATGGTAGACAGCGTACCATACGGAACGTTGATTGCTGTGTAGCAAACGGTGGTGCACAGGTTGTAGGTGATAAAGATGTACCAGAACTGAATCGTGTTGCTGCTCTGCGGTACACAGAACATCGAAACCGCACACACAGCATACGGGATAGCCATCCACAAAATCCACGGACGCGCCTTGCCCCACTTTGTCTTTGTCTTGCTGACTAGAACGCCCATGATGACATCCGAGAAGCCGTCAAATACACGGGAAACCAGCATGGCAAGACCAACGGTTGCCACGGCTACGCCTGCATAGTCTGTATAGAACAGCGTCAGCAGGGCACTAATCATACCAAATACAATGTTGCAGGCGGTATCACCCAAGCCATATGAAATGCGGACACCTACGTTCAATCCGCCTGTTTTCGTTTCATTCATATTAAGTCCTTTCTCTTTCCTGCTGTACAGCTCGTACCACATCCGCCAGCACCTGTGCTGTCTTCGGCCCTAATGTGCTCGTATCCATGCACAGATGATAGTTGGAAGGTTTGCCCCATTCCTGACCGGTGTGATATTTATAGTAAGCCGCACGGCGGCGATCCATCTTGACGGTTTCCGTTGCCGGATTCTGCTCCGGATGGAACTTCTTGATATTTTCCATACGTGCCTTCAGGCTCGAATACAGAAAAATACTGTAGCGATTGGGATTATCCTGTAAAACGTAATCTGCACAGCGTCCAACGATAACACAGGGCTTTTGTGCAAGCTCTAAAATTGTCTGAGATTGTAAAATAAACATGCGGTCATCGGAATCCGCTACGGCGCCAAAGCCTCCGAGACCAAACGGGAGTGGATTTTTCGACTGATTTTCCATTTCATTCAGACGATCTTCATCCAAATTGTGCTGCCGTGCGGTCATCTTCACGATTTCGCTGTCATAAAAAGGCACATCCAGCAGAGCGGCCAATCTCTTGCCAATATCATGGCCGCCGGTGCCGTATTCACGGCTGATGGTAATCACCATATCCTGTTTTTTCATATTTCTTCTCCTTTTAGAAGTGGCCCGAATAGAGCTGATGCTCTATTCGGGTCAGTTGCTTATCAGCCAATCTCGTCCAGCTTAACCGGACGACCTTCCTTCAGAGACTTAGCAGCAGCCATAGCAATCTTAACCGGCTGGATGCCATCGAAACCGTTAACCGGCGTCTCTGTATCATTGAGAACAGCCTCAGTAAATGCCTTCGCCTCAGCGATAAATGCGTTGTTGTAGCGCTCCAGGAAGAACCAAGTCGGCTTGGAAACTTCTACGCCTTCTGCGCTGGAAATCATAGCGGTGTCGTTCAGGTCGTTGGATACCTGTACGCAGCCCTTGTCGCAATGTACTTCGGTGCGCTGATCGTAACCGTAATGAGCGGCACGGCTGTTGTCGATGACGCCCAGTGCGCCATTCTCGAACTTCATCATAACGATTGCGGTGTCTACATCGTCATACTGGTCATAGCCTGCACCGGACAGCGCTGCGCCGTAAGCGGTAACCTCGGTTACTTCGCTGCCTGCCAGATAACGAACCATATCGAAATCATGAATGGTCATATCCATGAAGATGCCGCCAGAAACCTTGATGTAGTCCATGGACTGATGGTCTGGGTCACGGGAAGTTACCTTGACAATGTTCGGCTTGCCCAGTCTGCCAGAAGCAACGGTATCACGAACCATCTTGTGGTTGTGATCGAAGCGGCGAACAAAGCCTACCTGCAGCTTGATGCCGGCTTCCTTGACTGCGTCCAGAGCTTCCTGAATCTTGTCCAGCTTGGTATCAATCGGCTTCTCACAGAATGCATGCTTGCCGGCCTTTGCAGCGCGGATAATAAACTCTGCGTGGGTGCTGGTGGAAGAGCAAATAAATACTGCGTCGATGGTCGGATCGGAGAAAATCTTTTCCGGATCATCGTAACACTTTTCAATGCCCATATTTGCAGCCCATGCGCGGGTTGCATCGTTCATAAACGGATCTGCTACAGCATACAGCTCTGCTTCCGGAACGGAATGCGCCAAATTTTCACCATGCAGCTTGCCGATGCGTCCTGCGCCCAACAAACCAATGCGTACCTTTTTCATAAGAAATCTCTCCTTCTCTTGTGACTTCATGATCGTATCAGATCATCTCATTTTCGTTTTTGCACGCAAATAAATATTGCATAATACAATTTATTTTTCTCACGTGCCATATTCTTTACTATGCCTTTATTATACGGAATTTTTCAAAAAATCGTTATCGGATTATTGTGTGAAAACCCGCCGGATTTCCGAGATTTTCCGTAATTTTTTCGTTTTTATTTCAGATTCTTGCTATTTCATCCTTGCTGTCCATCCGGCATTCCAATTCTTTGTGCAATTTTCCAGCGCAATATCCCGCTATTTTCAAAAAAATCATGCCAAAAATTCACTATTTGATAATTTTATAACGAAACAGCACGCTGTGTATTTGATTTCAGCTTTCCGGTTTTGATTTTTACCACAAGAATCCGCTATTTTTCTTTTTTGGCAGCGATTGTTCTGTTTCTGTCTGTTGTGTTTTGTTGAATTTTTCTTTGATTCTCCGCAAAACAGGCGAGTAAGCTGCATCCTATTTGCGTCTTTCGGCTGCAAATCAAAACATCTTTTCGCAAGATGTTGAAAGTTCCATCAAACAGACCGTGCTATAATAAGCAAAACAGAAAGAAAGGAGCAGCAGGATGAATTCCAACCGTTTTTTATCTACCCATTTGCGCAGTGATAAAATCCCGCAATTTTGCGGCAGCCACTTAATTACCGAAGATCACAGCGCCAAACACGCCGTTCTCCCTCATACACATGAAGACTTTCTCGAGCTCTATTATGTGTACAACGGAGAGGGGCGCTACATGGTCAACAACCAGTTTTACGATGTCAAGGAGGGCGATATTGTCATCTGCAATGCCGGCGTTCTGCACGGTGAGGATCCCAGCGAGTCGCGCCGCAGCCGTTCTTACAGCATTGCTATTTCCAACGTTTGCTTTCTGGGGCTTTCTGAAAATCAGCTATGCGATGCAGAAACCGTTCCCGTGATATCCTGCGGCATGCTGGCGCCGCAAATCGGCGAGCTGTTTCACTTGATTTATTTGCTGTCCTACGACACGAAAAATCTTCACGAGACCTGCAACGGTCTATCCTTATCCCTTCTGCTTCTCACATACGAAATGATTCTCAGCCGCAGCCGCCACACTGTCATTCGCCCGCGTTCTTCTTCCTCTGCCACGGCAGACCGCGTACAGCAGTATCTCGACGCACATTACCGCGAACCGATTACCCTCGCAGTTGTCAGCAAATCGCTGCACATCAATCCGTATTATCTATCGCATGTGTTTAAAAATGAATTTGGCGTCCCGCCCATGCAGTATGTCATGAAACGCCGCATCGGCGAAGCACAGAACCTTCTGGCCGACAGCACCGTTTCCATCGGAGATATTGCGGATCACTTGGGATTCAGCAGCATTTGCCATCTCAACACCATGTTTAATAAATACGTCGGTATGCCGCCCGGAAAATATCGGCAATCGCGCAAAAATATGCAGGAATAATACAATCGCTGCCTTCTCCAAAGAGAGGACAGCGATTTGTTTTGCTCCAGTTTTACATAAAAAGCATACAGGCAGCGTCCATGCGGACGCTGCCTGTAAACCAATTCAGAATGTATAGGAAATATTCAGAGAGACGCTTGATTAAAGAATGGTTTTACTTCTCCTTGCGTGCGATTGCCTTTTCTGCTGCTGCAACGATGTCAGCTGCCAGCAGATGATACTGCTCCATCAGGTAATCCTGCGGGCCTACCTGACCAAACTGCTCCTGAATGCCGATTCGTTCCAGCGGAACCAAGCACTGATCAGTCAGTACATTGGACACAGCAGAACCCAGACCGCAGGAAACCTGATGATTTTCAGCCGTTACAATCGCACCGGTTTCCTTTGCAGCCTTGAGGATAAGTTCTGCATCCAGCGGCTTCCACGTGTGCATATCAATGACACGAGCGGAAACACCCTTTGCAGCGAGCTGCTCTTCCGCCTTGAGTGCCTCATCAACCAGAATGCCCGATGCAATAATGGTAACATCGGTACCATCTCTCAAGGTGACACCCTTGCCAATTTCAAAATCCGAGCCGTCTGCATACACTGTGGTAAAGCCCTTGCGAATCAAACGCATATAGCTCAGACCCGGAACCTTTGCCAGCTTCTTGGTCAGCGCATAGGTCTGCGCATAGTCGCAGGAATCAATGACAACGGATTCCGGCACAGACATGTACAGCGCACAGTCCTCAAACGGCATATGCGTTGCGCCGTTGAATGCGGCACACACGCCAGGGTCAGAACCGATAACATGTACCGGCAGCTTGGAATATCCAGCGGCCAAAAATGCCTGATCAAACATGCGGCGTGCAGCAAAGCAGCCGAACGAGTGAATAAATACATCCAGACCAGTAGCAGCCATGCCAGCAGCTACGCCCATGGCATTCTGCTCGGCAATGCCAGCATTAAACGTCTGTCCCGGAAAGGCTTTCAGCAGCTTTCCGGTATTGATGCAGCCCATCAAGTCGCAGTCAATATGGATGAGATCTTTATTTGTTTCCATCATTTCCAGCATAGCAGAAACATAACCATCGCGGTTTGCGCGGCTGTCCTTTTCATGCTTTCCAATCAAAGTATAGCTCATTGGTTCGTTCCTCCTTACTGTTCTGCCCGAATGGCAGCAAGCTGTGCTTCCGATGCGGCGATTGCTTCATCCCACTGTTCCTTTGTCGGCTGGGAAGAATGTGCGCCGGACGGCTCTGCAAAGGTTGCTCCCTTGCCCTTGACGGTATTGAGAATCAAGCAGGTCGGCTGTCCCTTTACCGTATATGCTTCTGCAATGGCATCGGAAATCTGTTCTACATCGTTGCCGTCCTGCACATCAATGACATGCCAGCCAAATGCATCAAATTTTGCGCCGATGCCCTTGCCATGGCTCATGACATCTGCTACTGCACCGTCCAGCTGACGCTTGTTGTTGTCTACGAGGCACACCAGATTGTCGAGCTTGTAGTGCGCAGCAAACTGTGCTGCCTCCCAAACTTCGCCTTCATCACACTCGCCGTCGCCGACTGCTACGAATACATGGTTGGTGCGTCCCTTTACCTTGCTGCCCAGCGCTGCGCCGACAGCTTCACTCATGCCCTGACCAAGAGAACCGGTGGTCAGATCTACGCCAACCGTCTTGCGGCGGTCGGTGTGGGACGGAAAATCTGTGCCCGGCTGATTCAGCGTATACGCAGATTCCATCGGATAATATCCCTTGAGGCCGAGCGTTGCGTACATAACCGGGCCGCCATGTCCCTTGGACAATACAAACCAGTCACGATCTTCCCAGCGCGGGTTCTTCGGGTCAATGTTCATGACATCGCCGTACAGTACAGCCATGGCATCTGCCATGGACATCGAGCCGCCGACATGACCAAAACCGCGCGAACCAATGATCTTCAGTGTCTCCAGACGAATTTCCGCTGCAAACACACGCAGATCATGCAATTTTTGCTTGTTCATAGTGTTCTCCTGTCTTTGTCTTGAATTATTTGTCCAACTGTTCCTCATAAGCTTCGAGAATCATCTCTGCCAGCTTGACGGCACCCGTGCAGTCTGCCGCTGTAGCACTCTGCGATTGTTCTCCCGCCTGTACTTCATTGACAAACTGCTGCAATTCCTGATAGTACGCTTCGCCCCAGCGGTCAAGATAATGATCGATGCATTCATGCACTTCTCCCTGACCAGTGAACTGTGTCACTCGCGCTCTGCGCGGCGATTCACAGATGCGAAGGGTACCCTTTGTGCCGATAATTTCGCTCTCTACATGAGATCCATGCGGCGCCGTGCGTCCGCAGTAGAAAAAGGCTGCCGCGTTGTTGTCGAACTTGACGAGGGAAAATCCATTGTCTACATCATGATTTTTTGCAAAGCCATCAAATACATAGGCGCCGCCGCAGGCAAATGCCTGTTTGGGTTCTGCGCCAAGCAGCCAGCGTGCCAAATCATAGTCATGCACGCCCATATCGACAAACCACTTGCCGTTGGCCTCTGCCCGCGCCACTTGCGCTTCACCCTGCCAGATTGGGTCTAAGCTGTAGCCGCGGAAGAAGATCGGTGCGCCAATCTCCCCTGCTTCAATTCGGCGTTTAGCATCGGCATACGATGCATCAAATCGCCGCATAAATCCAACTGCAAATATTTTCCCGTTCTGTGCTGCCAAGCGTTCGATTTCTGCACATTCCGCCGCATTCATTCCTGTCGGCTTTTCAATAAAGATGTGCAGACCCTTCTCGACTGCCATGCGAACATGCTCCAAATGTACATTGGTTGGCGAAATAATCGCCACTGCATCCAACTGTGCTTTGTCCAGCATTTCTGCAAAATCCGTATAAGTTTCCGGTGTTTCCCAATCGCGCTGCACTTCATCCAGCTTGGACTGGGTGCGCGTGCAAACAGCTGCCAGCTGTGCATTCGGAATTCGGTACATCAAATTTTCTGCGTGAACCTTACCCAGCGGTCCAAGACCGACCAAACCAACGCGAACCTTTTTCATACTACTCTCCTTAGTCGATGCGGGCGATCGCCTTTGCCAGCTTCTTCTTCATCTCAATGTTACCCTGACGAGCAATCATGATGCGCTGAGCCTGCGGAGAACCTGCGCCATGCATGGACTCCGGCAGATAACCGACAGCTGCGGTACCCATCGTCATGTTTTCAATCAGGCGCAGTACACGCATACGATCTTCCGTCGGAACAGAAGCAACGCCCTTCAGATACTTCTCGATGTAATCATGGGTCTCCGGATTGCGATAATCTGCCTCGGACGGCTGGGTTACCATCAGGCCGCCTGCCAGATCCTGTGCCAGACGCGCAATATCATACGGGAAACGGGTGACGTTCTGCTTGCAGACGTTCGCCAGCAGCAGATCAATCAGATAGTTGCCGGACTTGGTCGGTGCGCCCTGAGAGGAACATGCAATGCCGCAGGCATACAGGGTCTCATTCAGGTGCGTCATCTCGATGATTTTATCCTTAACGTGAGAAGCCTTTGCACAGCCTGCCATCTCAACCGCCAGCTGCGTAGCGCCAATCAAAACGTCGCCTACACCAACCTTGCAGCCACCGTAAGACTGACGATGATAACCGGCAAAGCGCTCTACCATCATGCCGGCAAATGCGGTCTCGCCATTCAGGAAGATCATATCATTCGGAATAAATACGCGGTCAAAGATAACCAAAACTTCGTGTCCGCCGTACTGCTTGTTGCCGACATCAATGTCGTTGTACTCCTCGGTCTTGCGGGTATCGCAGGACTGACGACCCAGAATCAGTGTGATGCCTTCTGCATCTGTCGGGCAGGCAAACGAAACAGCGTAATCCTCATCACCCTCGCGCATCGAAATGGTCGGCATAACCAGAACATAATGGCTGTTCAGGTAACCGGTCTGATGTGCCTTAGCGCCGGTTACATATACGCCGTCCGGCGTGCGCTCTACAACATGCAGGAACAGATCCGGATCAGCCTGCTTGGACGGAGACAGTCCGCGGTCACCCTTAACGTCGGTCATTGCGCCGTCTACTGCCAAATCTTCATCCTGAACCATCGTCCAGAACTTCTTAAAGTTTTCGTGATACTTGGTGCCACATGCCTCATCGGTCTCATATGTAGTGGAGTAAACAGCGTTTGCTGCATCCATACCTACACAGCGCTGGAAACAAGCTGCGGTCTTCTGACCAAGCAGACGCTGCATCTTTACCTTCTTAATCAGATCATCAGTGGACTGATGCAGATGGGTAAAGCGGTTTACCTTCTTGCCTGTCAGATTAGAAGTTGCTGTCATCAGATCTTCGTACTGCGGATCCTCTGCCAGCTCATAAGTTGTTGCAAACGAATTCAGGGACGGACGAACGATCGGATCGTCTACCACGTTTTCTACTCGCTTGCCGAAGCGATACAGCTTCAGGTGCAGCTTGCGCAGAGATTCGATGTACTGTTCTTTGGTCATCATAATAAATTCCTTCTTTCTGCTCTTTACTATCGTATTTATGTTTTACACTTCCAGCGTTTCGCCGAAGCGCTTTGCATACTCTTCTGCCAGCTCTGCACGGAATTTCGGATGTGCAATGGCAATCAGGCGTTTTGCTCGCTCGCGCAGCGTCTGTCCGCGCAGCTGTGCAACGCCGTATTCCGTCACGATGTAATTGACGTCACAGCGGCTGGTTGTAACCGGACCGCCTGTCGTAATCGTTGTGACAATCTTGGATTCCGATTCGTCCTTTGTTGTGGAGTGCAGCGCGATAATGGAACGGCCGCCCTTTGACAGATTTGCACCGCGCACAAAGTCCATCTGACCGCCAATACCGGAAATCTGCTTCAATCCAATTGCCTCTGCACAAACCTGACCCTGCAGGTCGACCTGTACACAAGAATTGATGGAAACCACGTTGTCATTCTGCGAAATAATCGCCGGATTGTTGCAGACATCAACCGGCATCATCTGAATCATTGGATTGTTGTTGACAAAATCATACAGCTTGCGGCTGCCCATCAAGAAGGTCACGCAGGCGCGTCCAACATCGCGCTGCTTGCACGAACCATTGATAACGCCTTTTTCAAACAGCGGCAGCACACCGTCCGAGAACATCTCGGAATGCAGACCCAGATTCTTCTTATCGCCGAGGAAGGAGCAAACGGCATCCGGCACGGCGCCAATGCCCAGCTGGAGACAATCGCCATCGTGCACCAAGTCCGCAATGTACTTGCCGATTTTCTTGTCTTCTTCCGTGATGCGCGGCGGCTTTGCCTCCGGCAGCGGCTCCCAAGACAGCAAAAATCCGTCAATATCTGTGACATGAATAAAACTCTCGCCAAATGTGCGCGGCATATTCGGGTTGACCTCTGCAATGACCGTCTTTGCGGATTTTGCAGCCTGCCAGCCGTAGTCACACGACAGACCGATGGACACATATCCGCGCTCGTCCGGAGGCGAGCAGGTAAATGCAAACACATCTACCGGCAGTTCACCGTTGCGGAACATGTGCGGCACATCGGAAAAGAATGCCGGCGTATAATCTGCGCGGTTTTCTGCGATGGCCTTGCGGGCAGGACCGCCTACAAACAGCGCATTGTGACGGAAATGATCCTCCATGCCCGGCTGTAAATATTCGCCGGAGCCAAGATATACCATGTGCGCTACTTCGACATTGTGAAACTGCTGTGCCATCTGCGCCATGGTACGCTGAAAGATAATCGGTTCTCCGACTGCGTGCCCAAATACAACGCGGTCACCGTCCTTGATTACGGATACAGCATCTTCCGGTTTCATCGTATGTTCTTTATAATACGTTCTCCAATCCATGCTTGATCTCTCCTTATTTCATCGTATTTCCTTAATTTTGATGTTTCTGTTTTTGTTGGCTTTAGTCTATCATTTTGTCCAAAATTATTCTTTCAACTTCTTGTTTTTTCACATTTCGAACAAACTGAACCAATTTTTTATAGATCCTTGCTTTCTTTTTCTCCGTTTTCCTGTCAGGCATTTATATTTTTGTGTATTCTTGCTTTATATGCCCGCTGCACTGCACGAAAAAAAATGTGTGATTTCTCTTACATCCTGCGAAAGCCAATTTTTTTGCACAAAAAGGGCATCGGTTCGTAAACCGATGCCCTCACTCGTGACAGCTTATATCTCGTTGTCCGCAATCGCGTTCATGGCGTCCGACAAGCTCGGATAAATGCCGGCACACAGCTGTTCCAACTGTTCATTCGGCGGTGTCAAATCCGGAATCATAATGGTCGTGCATCCGGCAGCCGCGCCCGCCCGAATGCCGTTTGTGCCGTCCTCAAAAACATAGCAATTTTCCGGTTCGCATCCAATCTGCTGCGCGGCGAACAGAAAGATATCCGGCGCCGGTTTGCCGTGCGTCACTTGATCTCCGCTGACAACGGCGTCAAAATAGGAAAGAATGTCCGCCTGCTTCAAATTATGCAGCACGGTCGCCCGCTTGGAGCTGCTTGCAACGGCAACACGGACACCGTGCTGTTTGAAATACTGCAAAATGTCCCGAACACCGGTCTTTTCCGGTACGTGCGTCTCAAGCTCTCGTTCCACGCGCAAAATGCAGTCATCCGCAAATGCCTTTGCGTCTACCTGCGGATAATATTGTAAAATAATCTCTCGCATGTGCGCGCCGCTGGAGCCGCATACTGCCCGCGGAAAATCCGGATTGTGTACCAAGCCAAACTGCTGCGCAGATTGCTTCCAGCTATCCCGATACATCCGTTCCGTGTCGAACAGCAAACCATCCATATCAAAAATTGCGCCCTGTTTCATGATGCATTCCTCATTTCTGTAATGTCATACGCAGTATAGCACAAAATGAAGAACCTGCCAACAAAAAACAAGTCATGCTTCCAGCTGATTATAGATCTCGTCTGTGACTGCCTCCAGCCATTCATTCGATGTATTTTCTCCGGGGCATTCCACTGCCAGATGGCTGAACCAGCTGTCCGCCTTTGCGCCGTGCCAGTGCTTGATTTCTGCCGGAATGGTGACTACATCGCCCGGCTTCAGGCTGCGCGCCGGTTTGCCTTCTTCCTGATACCATCCTTCGCCATCGACACAAATCAAAATCTGTCCGCCGCCGGACGTCGCATGATGAATGTGCCAATTGTTGCGGCATCTCGGCTCAAAGGTAACATTTGCAATAAATACCGAAGCAGTTTTCGGGTCTGTCAGCGGCTTCAAATAGCTGTTGCCGACAAAGTACTTTGCATATGCCGTGTTCGGGTCGCCCTGACCAAACAATCCGCCGTGTTCTTGTGCCGCGCAGTCATCTGCATACACTTCCTTTGCCATGTGAAATGCAGCCCATGCATTCGGCCAGCCCGCATAAAATGCAACATGCGTCAAAATCTCTGCCATCTCGGTTTTCGTCACGCCATTTTTTCGCGCAGTTGTCAGGTGATATTTCAGGGAATGATCCACAATTCCCTTGCTGATGAGCGATGTAATGGTCACAATCGAACGGGTCTTGAGAGACAGCTTGTCCTCTCGGGACCAAACCTCACCAAACAAAACATCATCGTTGAGCTGCGCAAATTTCGGCGCAAAATCATTCAGAGCATCTCTGCCCGCTGTCTGCTTTACCATAACCAATGTCCTCCTTGTATATACTTATTTTTCAGTGCATATTTTGCCATTGCAGTCTCCTTTTTGGTTCATTGACTTTTTATTGACTCTATGATATGGTTATTGTAATACCTAAACTCAACTTTAGGTCAAGGTTATTTTTGAATTTTTTATCATTGGGAGCGTGATAACCATGTACACCATCGGTCAGGTTGCCAAACAGGTTAATATGCCGGTCTCTACGCTGCGATACTATGACAACGAAGGATTGTTTCCACATCTGGTGCGTTGCTCCGGCATCCGAAAGTTCAGTGACAATGAAATTGAAGCCCTGCACATCATTGAATGCTTAAAGAAATCCGGTCTGGAAATCCGAGAAATCAAAAAGTTTATGGAGCTGTGCGCCCAAGGCAGCAGCACATATCCGCAGCGGCATGCGCTATTCCTTCGGCAGAAAGCAGCCGTCGAGGAGGAAATGCGGCAGCTGGAAAAAACACTGGACATGCTTCGCTTCAAATGCTGGTATTACGAACAGGCTATGCAGGACGGAAGCGAAGAACGCATTCAAAAAATGCTGCCGGATCATCTGCCAAAAGATATTCAGCAGTTATATGACCACGCGCATGAGAAATAACAGCAAAAGCCCATCGATGTGAAACCGATGGGCTTGATTTTTACTGTTTTTTTCGATTAAATGTTGTAAAGCTGAAGATCAGCGCAAGGAATGCTGCGGCGACACACATCCAGAAAACCAGCGTTTTGGTTCCAAACGGCGCGAACATATCGTAGTATCCCTTGATGTAAATAATGATAATCAACAGCGGGACGCCAAAGCGAACATAGGGATAGACAACCTTCGGATAGCGGAGACCTTCTCCGCTATCGACTTCCTGCAGGAAGCTTTTCCAGCCCCAACCGTTTTTCTTGGTGCAGAACAGCACAGCGAGCAGACTGCCCAGCGGAAGCAGATTATACGAAACCAAAAAGTCTTCCAAATCCATAATTGTAGAGCCTACGCCAATCGGCTGCAAGCCGGACAGCACATTATATCCCAGCACAGCCGGCATAGACAGCAGAATAACCAGAACAATGTTGCGCTTGACTGCCTTTTTTCTATCCCAGCCAAAAATCTCCATCGTCATAGACAGGATGTTTTCAAACACCGCAATCACTGTAGACAGCGCTGCAAACGTCATAAAGATAAAGAATGCAGTGCCCCAAATGCGTCCGCCTGCCATGTGGTTAAAGACATTCGGCAGCGTGATAAACAGCAAAGACGGACCGGAATCCGGCTGCACGCCGTATGCAAAGCACGCCGGAATGATGATAATGCCCGCCATCAGAGCGACAAACGTGTCCAATCCCATTACGCTGAGTGCTTCTCCAGTCAGCCGTCTGGATTTGTCCAAATAGCTGCCAAAAATCTCCATCGAGCCAATGCCGACGCTCAAAGTAAAGAACGCATGCGACATGGCTGCAAACAGAACGTTGCCGTAGCCAATCTCCGCGAATTTGCTGATGTCCGGAATGAGATAAAACGCCAGACCCTCCTGCATGTTCGGCAGCAGCAGCGAGTGCACTGCCAGCACGATCATCAGGCAAATCAGCAAAATCATCATGACCTTCGTGATGCGTTCCACGCCATTTTGCAGACCCAGCACGCACACGCCAAATGCCAGCAGAACAGCAACAACCATAAAAATTGTCATCTGTACCGGAGAGAGCAGCATGGTGCTGAATTTATCGGCAATCTGATCCGGCTCTAAGCCGTGCAGATTGCCGGTCAGCATGCGCAGCGCATAGTTTATCATCCAGCCCGCAACCATGGTGTAAAACATCATGAGCAAATAGTTTCCGATGACGCTGAACCAACGGAATCTATGCCAATGCGTGTTTTTCGGCTCCAAATCATGAAACGCCAGCGCTTCACTGTGACGGCTGGCGCGGCCAATTGCGTACTCGCAAATCAAAATCGGCCAGCCCAGAATCGCCAGACAAATCAAATACAGTACAATAAATGCGGCACCGCCGTTTTGTCCGCAGATATACGGGAATTTCCATACATTTCCCAATCCCACGGCACAGCCGGCAGAAACCAGAATAAATCCCAGTCTTGTGCCGAAATTTTCTCTTTTTTCCATCTCGTTTTTATCCTTTCGTGGTATTTTTACAGTATAACACAGCTTGCAAAACATTGGAACACTTTAAAGCAAAAAAGAACTTGGAAAAAATTAGAACTGACCGAAATCAGTTCTAATTCGCTATGATTACTCTTTTGGTTTTCCCGATGCAAAGCTGTAAATCAGCGCAAGGAATACAGCGGCAACGCACATCCAGAAAATCAGCGATGTCGTGCCGTACTTGGAAAACATGTCGTAATATCCCTTGATATAAATGACAATGATGAGCAGCGGAAGAACAAAGCGTACATACGGCTTGATGAACACCGGATAGCGCAGACCCTTGCCAGTATCCACCTCACGGATAAAGTTATCCCAGCCCCAGCCATTCTTCTTTGCGCAGAACAGCACAAACAGCAGACTGCCCAGCGGAAGCAGATTGTAAGAGACAATAAAGTCCTCCAAATCCATCAGCGTAGAGCCTGCACCAATCGGCTGAATGCCGGACAGCACATTGAAGCCGAGAATTGCCGGCATCGACAACAGGATAATCAGCACAATGTTGCGGCAAACGGCGGTCTTTCTGTCCCAATCGAAAATTTCCATTGTCATAGACAGGATGTTTTCAAATACCGCGATGACCGTGGACAGCGCCGCAAACGTCATAAAGACAAAAAACGCCGCGCCCCAAATATCACCGCCTGCCATGTGATTGAATACATTCGGCAGCGTGATGAACAGCAGAGACGGACCGGAATCCGGCTGCACGCCGTAAGCAAAGCACGCCGGAATGATGATAATTCCGGCAGTCAGCGCCACAAAGGTATCGAGCAGCGTGACACTGACAGCCTCGCCAGCCAGACGATTGGTTTTATCCAAGTAGCTGCCGAAAATTTCCATGGCACCGATGCCAAGACTCAAGGTAAAGAACGCATGCGACATTGCCGCAAACAGAACATTGCCGAAACCAATCTCTGTGATTTTTCCCAGATCCGGCACCAGATAGAACGCCAGACCCTCACGCATATTCGGCAGAACCAGCGAATGCACGGCCAGCACAATCATCAGGCACATCAATAGCAGCATCATCACTTTTGTGATGCGCTCGACACCATTTTTCAAGCCCAGCGCACAGATGCCAAAGGCAATCAGCACAGAAATAACCATAAAAATCGTCATCTGCACCGGAGATGCCAGCATATTGGAAAATGCATTGGCAATCTCATCCGGATTTTTGCCCTTCAGATTGCCGGTCAGCATGCGCAGCGCATAGTTAATCATCCAGCCGCAGACCATGGTGTAAAACATCATGAGCAGATAATTGCCCGCCACGCTGAACCAGCGATACCGATGCCATCGCGTGCCCTTCGGCTCCAGCACATGAAATGCCTTGGCTGTACTGTGACGGCTTGCACGACCCACTGCGTATTCACAGATGAGAATCGGCCAGCCGAGCAGTGCCAGACAAATCAAATACAGCACAATAAATGCCGCGCCGCCGTTCTGTCCGCAGATATATGGAAATTTCCACACATTGCCGAGTCCGACTGCACAGCCGGCAGAAACCAGAATAAAGCCCAGTCTCGTACCGAAATTTTCTCTTTTGTCCATTGTTGTTTTCCCTTCTATCGCCGTCTAAGTTCCTCTTTTCGACGGCATTTGTTAAAAAATACAAATATTAGTATACCATAGATTCTCTCATATGCAAGCGCAAAGGCGTTGGAATGCTTGGATTTTTTCATCGGATTCGTGTCCTGTCCAGGCAATCGCGATGCGTTTTTCCTTGCTATACAGCAGGCTCTGTCCATAGATGCCATTTTTGACAAAAAAGCTGGTATTCTTGATTGGGTAAACATCAAATCGTTCGCGTTCCATTTGCTGTACCCAAGCCGGAGAGAGTATCTGCCGCCCAGCATATCTTCCCTGATTGACATACAGCCAGCCCAGCTTTGCGACGTCCTCCGCCCGCATGTAAGCGCCCGTTGCGCCAATGGTATGATTGTCGGGGCATCTTGTCCATGCAGTCGGCGGGCATTGCAGCGGCAGCAGCAGATTTTTGCAGATATACTCATCCGCCGGTTTTCCCGTCACAGTTTCCAGCAGCAGCGAGAGCAAGTAATGCGCGCAATCCGTGTATTTTCGATGTGTTCCCGGCTGAAATTTCGGCGGATACTGTAAAATATACGCCAAATAATCCTGTGTCGGGTACGCACGCGGATCATCTCGGTCTATATCAAAGATGCCGTCATCCAGTCCCATCCGGTGCGCAAGTGCCTGCCGAATGGTCACGGCATTCCATACATCCGGATAATCCTGTCGGATATATGGCTGCAAATACGGCAGCAGGTTGTCATCCAATCGGATGCTTTTCACATCGGCGAGCATGCCAATGCAGGTGTTTACAAACACTTTGGTTATCGAATAAATCGGCTGGCAGCTGCCGGCATCCTGTACCTGCGCAGTCTCTAGCCCTTGCTCCGTGTATACTGCCACTTGATATACATGCAGCGATTGCCGTTTTATTTCTCGTAATATATCTTGTATCATAGGGTATTCTCCATACAGCAAAAGAGCAGCCGCTCGGCTGCCCTTTTTCGCGTCACACATCAATCATTTTCTGCCGCCTTTTGCGCTTTGGAAAGCAGCTGTGGTGCGAGCAAATTTGCCAAAGCCAATGCACTGAGGCCGCATGCCAGCTTGGCAAAAATCATTGGAACAATCATATCGGCGTTGACACCGGCGACAAAACCCAAATGGTCTCCGAACATAAACGCCGCGCCATATCCGTGCTTATTGCCTCGCGCTTTATCTATTGCACCGAGAAGCATAAAAATCATCATGACGGTGACAATGACCGAATTGATGGAAAGATTGGATATATATGCGTCAATACTTTCCTTCCATGGTGTCAGATCTGTTATTTCTCTCAGCAGTTCCGAGAACACACAAATCCCCTCTTTTCCTGTGATTTTTTCACCTATTAGTATAAGAGGGAATATCCTGTGTATATCTACCGTTCGTCTGGTATTTTGCGCAAAATTTCTGATATCAGACTGGTTATGCGATGGTATTTTTCAGCGTGCCAATGCCTTCAATGGTCACTTCTATCGTGTCGCCGTGTGTCAGCCATTTTTTCCGGTCATCCGGCATGCCGAGAATGACGCCGTCCGGTGTGCCGGAGTAAATCATATCTCCCGGTTTCAGCGTCATGTACTGCGACAGATAGCTGACAATCTCCGCACAGGAAAAAATCATATTGCTCGTGTTGGAATCCTGACGCAGTTCTCCGTTGACACGGCAGCTAATATGTAAATGATCCGCGTCAAGCGCATCTGCCGGCACCAAAAACGGGCCCGCCGGTGCAAAATCATCACACGCCTTGCCGAGCAGCCACTGACCGGTTTTGAACTGCAAATCGCGGGCACTGAAGTCATTTCCCGCAGTATAACCAAAAATACAGTCCTGCGCCTGTTCTGTTGTCACTTCATGCGCCTCTTTGCCGATGACAATGACCAATTCCGCCTCATAATCAAACTGTTCTCCGGTTTTTGGCAGATGAATCAGCTGTTCATGTCCTGTCAGGGAGGACGGATATTTCGGGAATACCGGCGGGAACTCCCGCTCCCGTGCAAAGCCGATTTCATCCATATGTGCCTTATAGTTTAAGCCAATGCAGATGATCTTTTCCGGCGCGGAGACTGCCGGTGCAAAGGAAATCTCACCGGAAATGGCAACCGGCTCGATGGTCTGATACGCTTCCAAGACCGTTTTCTGATCCGCATGATGCAGCACATCGGTCAGTGTGGTCGGTATCTCTGCACCGCTTTTCTGCACGCTTGCCTGTGCGTCCGCCAGCAGTTCCCCGCGGCAGAAACCCAGACGCACCTCATGATTTTCATCATAGTACTGAAAGAATTTCATAGTTGCTCCTTATCTTGCCCGTTTTTCCTGTATCGTTTTCTTGAGATATTGCTGGGTCAGCTGATTCTGCTCCTGCAATCGCTGATTTTCTTTTTTCAAGTACGCAATGTAGTCGCGTGCCAAGCGCACGCCGCCGCGCACCTGCAGGTCTTCATGTGCCGCCATCTCATCCAACCATTGGTCAAGAGAATTTTCCCGCAAATCCCGATACGTTGTATCCTCCAATTGCCACATGTCAAAAACCTCCTCTGTCTTTGTTTCAAAGCACGATGCCATATATGTAGTATACCATTCTCAAAAGCAAAACGGTACATTTTATAAAAAATTCTTGAATTTTCTGCAAAGACGCCATCTTACTGTCCAATATATGGTATGATAGAATTAGAAAAATCGGCAGAAAGGAGCTGACATATGCCATTGACTTTGACTTGGCAGGAACGCCGCGAGCTATATCAAATGCTCCGTCCTTACCTAAAAAACGAGAAAGTGCAGCAAATGAACACGTACATACAGCACGGCTCGGTATCCACGCTGCAGCACTGCAAATATGTCGCAGAGGTAAGCTGCTGGCTCAATCGCCGCCTACACATCGGCGCCAATCCCCGTGCGCTTGTCGTCGGTGCGCTGCTGCACGACTTTTATCTCTACGATTGGCACACAGATGAGAACCACGAACATCCGCTGCACGGATTTCGTCATCCAGAAATTGCCCGCCAAAATGCGCGGCGCTATTTTCACGTCGAAAAGCAGACGCAGGATGTCATTCGCTGTCACATGTGGCCCTTGACACTCACACAAGTTCCCGTCTCTCGCGCAGCCATTCTCGTGTGCATCGCAGACAAAACCTGTTCTCTGTATGAAACGCTCTTTCTCCGCAGACGAAAGGAGCGTATACACGCATGATTATCAGCCGATATTTTGTATGGTTCATTGTATACAGCTTTTTGGGCTGGTGTTTTGAGACCGTATATTGTACCGCAACACAGCGACAATGGGCAAACCGAGGCTTTTTATACGGTCCCATCTGTCCCATTTACGGCTGCGGTGCCGTTTCCATTTCCATCATCATTGAGCTATTGGACTTCCGCCACGCGCCGGATTTAAAGGTCTGGCAGGTATTTCTCATTTCCATGGTCGGCAGCGCCATCATGGAGTATTTGACCTCTTGGGTGCTGGAAAAATGGTTTCATGCCTATTGGTGGGATTACAGCGACCTGCCGCTCAATGTCAACGGCCGCATCTGTCTGCCGGCCTCGCTCCTGTTCGGCTGTGCCGGTGTATTCATTGTATTCAAGCTGTATCCGCTGATCAGCTCGCACACAACCAGCATTCCGCCGCTTGCCATAGAGGGCATTTCCTTGGGGCTGATGGCGGTATTTGCCGCCGATTTTACGCTGACGCTATCCGCACTGACGCGTTTGGATGCCCTGATGAAAGCGGCAGAGGAAAGCGTCAATCAGCACATGGAGCTGTTTGTCTCCAATCTCACAGAACGCCAGTTGGGATTCAGCCAGCGCGTCGCTGAGGAAAAGCGCCGATTTGCCCGACAGAATTTTGAGCGCATGACGCGCTCGATCAATCCGGCGCATCGCCGCGCGTTGTCCCGCATCAAGGGCTTCCGCCCCAATGTACAAAAGCACCCGCGCGAGTACTGGGATACGCTGTTCGAGACACTCAAAAAGCAAAGAAAAGACAAGTAAGATACAAACCGAAGCTGAAGCACAGAGGTTTCAGCTTCGGTCTCTTTTTTCAAAAAAACTTGTGAATATGCACCATAGATTTTTACATGCACGGGTGCTACAATAGGTTGTTAATAACAGATATGGAATAGAAGGTGTTTTATTTTATGTATTGCAGAGAATGCGGAAAAAAAGTCGACCAATGGGTCAAGTTTTGTCCCTATTGCGGTGCAGAGACCAATTTTCCCGAAGAAGAAATAAAAAAAGAGGAACAGGCAAAAGAACAAAGCCGTTCCGAACAAAAAGACGAAAGCGACAACAAGCAGAAAAAGAGAAAGATTAAGCTTTCTATCAAAAAAGACAAATCCGGCACCGCGTCTTCCGCGGCGTACAGCGGCATCACGTCTATTTGGCTGCTGATTTGCACCATAGTCCACGCGCTGTTTGGCGTACAGGCATTGATGCATGTCGCACTGGTTTCCGTTTTGCTCAGCCTTGGCTCTGCCGCCTGTTATTTCTTGCTGCGCAAAACCGGCAAATTTCCGTTGTTTTACGCAGCTTGTGCGCTCGGTGTCGCCACACTGGTTCGTTCCGGCGGCGAGATGCGCGCAAACTTTGGCATTGCCGCGCTGATTATCACATATTTCCTGCTTCGCGGCAAGCTGAAACTTCCTTCCGGCGGTTCTTCTTCCAACAACAGACCGTTTTCCTCCGGAAAGTCCTTTTCCCTGCCAACCGGTTCTTCAATCTTTGGAAAAAGCGATTTGGGCTTGATACAAATTGTCATTTCGCTGATTTGCGCCGCGCTCATCTGCTTTTTCCTGTTTCAGAATTGGCTGGGACTGGATGTTGCCTCCGCGAGCGGCACGTTCAGCTTGACCAGCATGTCTGCGCTGTCCTCTGATTTAAATTCTCTGGTCAGCTGGCTGGTGCCGCAAAGCGATCCGGCTATCGTTGCTATGATTATCCGCATTGCGCTGTTTGTGCTGTCCATTGTCGGCTACATCGTCGTAGCACTGGAGGCTCTGCACGTGGTCGCACTGTTTATCCTGCGCCCACAGGCGCGCGGCTTCGGCCACATGGCAGCCGGTCTTGCCCTGCTCATCGCCGTGATTTTCTTTGCCTGCTACATCGGCAGCAACGTCTATCTCATCACACAGATGGGCGGCTCGTTCCAGTCCGTCATTCGCACGGAGTTGGCTCCGATTGTAGTATTTTTCGCCGCCATTGTGCAGAGAATCATGACTGCACGATAACATCACAAACATACACATCCCCCGTTTCAACCAATTGAAACGGGGGATGTTTTGCGTCATGTTCTATTCAGAGAGCACTCAGCCCAGCTTGAACGAATTGCAGTCCGTGCACTTTGTCTCCGTCGGATTCATCTCATGTGTGCCAATCTGCACCCGATCCAGAGAGCAGTAATCCGAGGTGCTGCAATGATTGGCGCACTGCGTTACGCTGCAGTGAATGCTCTTGTTTGCATGACATTTTTCCATGACCATGTCCTCCTCTTTGTTGATTCGGTACTAGCATTCCCTGTCCGGCGTATTTTATGCACCGGCTTGCTGTCTCTGTGCTTTTTGCGCCGTGTAATCCTCCTGCACCATGTTTAGAAAATCCTGCCAGCGATTGGTTTCAATGATTGTCGACGGGCAGATTTTTCCGGAAAAGTCCTGATGTTTTTTGACATCGTCTATCGTCAAGTGATATTGAAGGAGCAAATATGCGGTCAGCTGTGCCGCATTGCGCATAGTCTGTTCAAAGTTTCCGCCTTGATTGACACACAGCTCAATGCCGATGCCGTTTCGGTTGCCGCCTTCCTTCCAGCTGCTGTCTCCCGCATGATATCCCACTTCATTGTCTGGCAAATGATGCCAAATCTCGTGGTCGTCTACGGTATAATGCCAGCTCTTTTGTTCTTTCCAGCAATTTTCCTGTAAGTACGCACTGTGTGCTTTTGCTGTCGCATGGGCGCCGGTGTTGTCGGTCTCATGTATGACAATATAATGAATCGCGCGGGTGCGTCCCGAACGTGCCTGTGAATCTTGCGGAATGTATTTGGTATGCACTGGAATGCCTGCAATCTGTTCCGGCACATCGGAGGGTATCTGTGTCGCCTGCTGCCGAAATGCAAAATACAGCGCACAGGCCGCGACAGCCATCAAAAAAATAGTCAGCCGCAGCATTGCCTTTGTCTTTTGGGACAGCCGTTTGCGTCTGTGTGTTCGTTTCTTTGCCAATCCATTCACCTCTGCTTTCTATCTATATGCGCCTGTTTGACAAAAAATCCCGTCCGGAAATTCCAGGCGGGATTGATGTTTATCCGTTTTTGATGGTTTTCTTTTTGCCGAACAGGGCAAAAATGCCTTTTGGCTGTGTCTCCGGATACTGCTTGATGCGTGTCAGATAGAAAATCACTGCGAGGATAACGGACAGATAAAACGATGCATTGGGTCGGCGCAGAATACCCGCCGTGTTATACGCGTTGGCAAGCGCCAGCAAAAACGCCATGCCATACGCACCCGCTTCCATTGTGAAATACTTCTGCACGTTGCGGAACAGGGCAATGACAATCAGCACGGCAAAATATGCCAAGAAAATGATAAACAATCCCAAGCCAACGGCACCATACAGGAAGTAAATGCCATGGAAGTCATTTTCTACGTCATAGCTCTCGCCCTTATACGTCATCGCATCGCGCTCGATGCCGAACAGTCTTGAGGTTTCCGGCATCTCGTCCATGAGCAGCTCACAGAAAATAATCTTTGTCTTGCGCGCAGCGGTCATCTGCGAAACATCATTTGAGAAGCCGCATTTTTCCATGACGCGCTCAACGCCAAAGCGCTGCACCAGATCCGAGCGGTAATAGCAGTAAATCTGATTCATTGTGTGCAGCAGTTCCAGCTTGGCATTGCCCTCCTCTGCGTTCTGTACTTCCTCTTTTGTGACGGTCGTGCCGCGGTCTGCACTCATGGAATTGAGCACGGTCTGCTTTTCTTCCATAAACTGCGAATAGGTCTGCTGATGCTGATACATCGGCGACTGCTTCACGCCCAGCACGCAGACAACGGCGACAAGCAGCAGCATGCCGCAGCGCAGTTTTTTGACCTCTCCGCACAGCGCGGCTACAAGAATTGTGCCGAAAATCGAGACGAAAATCGCCATATATGCCAGCCGCGTGCCGAGAAAATACAGCTGCGCACATGCGAGAACCGTTGTCGCGGCAAACAGCCATGTCCGTTTTGATTTGTATGCCATACAAATCAAAATCGGCGTCATCATGCTGACAATCGAAGCCTGCGAGTTGGTCGTGGAGAACCAGCCCAGAATGCCCATCTGGTCATCGACATATGTATACGGATTGGTTCCGGTCACCACACTGAGCAGCACAACGGCTGAGATAATCGCAAACGATACCGCGAAGCCGACACTGACCCAGTGATAGCTCTGTGTATCCGCACGCAAAAACGTAATCAGGCACAGGGCAAAAATCGGAATCTGAATGACGCGAATATAGTTCGTCAAATCTGCAAACGGGCTGATATATCCGGCGCGCATGCAGCTGACCGCATGGCACACGAAAAACACAGCACAGATTGCCGCCAAGCCCCAATAATATCGTTTTTTATCAGATAAGCAGAAGCCAATCAGTGCCGTCAAAGCAAACACCAGCATGCGGAGCAGCAGCGTCGGCGCAGTGCTCATGCCCAGCTTATCCAGCCAAAAAGAACAGATATCCATCAGCGGCTGTACCGCAAACAAAAGTACAAGGATGGCCGCAAGATGGTTTTTTAACAGTTCTCTCCAGCGTTCCAATAATGCTATCATAGTATACGTCCTGTAAATCCTTTCCATTCCGCCCGCTGACGGAACTTTTTGTTACATTTCTCTCATATAGAACGCCACACATTATACCGTTTCATGCGGCAAAAGTCAAGTTTTCGACTGCACAGGGTACTTCCGTATGGTTATCAAATAGTAAATGACCGCCAGCACAACCGAAAGATAGAACGACGCATTGGGTCTGCGCAGGACGCCCGCCGTACAGTATACGTGCAGGAGCAGCAAGCACAGAGAAATGCCAAAAGCTCCTGCCTCCGGCGTCATGTACTGTTGGAAATTGCGCAAAAGCGCCCGCACAATGAGCTCGGCAAAATACAGCAGAAACAGCAAAAACAGTGCCAAGCCGATGATGCCGTACAGATAATACATGCCGTGAAAGTCATTTTCTACGTCAAATGTCCGGTTTTCCCACACCATATCCTGCAATTCCAGTCCAAACAGCTTTGCCGCCGTTCCGGCATCCTCCATCAAATAGGTACAGTATACAATCTTCATCCGGCGGGCGTCTTTGAGCTCTGACACATCGGTGGTATAGTCATACGTCTGCATCACACGCTGCATGCCGAACCGATCCGCCATCTCGCCGAGGTATTCTTTGTACAGCGGTGTCAGACACTGTTCCGGCGACTGTTTTACCGTCGTATGATACTGTTTTTCGGCAGTCTGAATCATTTGGTCTGCTTCCAGCTGTTTTTGCTGTAAAACACCCTGATGTGCCGACTGATTGGCATACATCGGCGATACCTTGATTGCCGCTGCGCAGACAACTGCGCCGAGCAGCACCACAGCCGCCGTGCGGGTATTCCATGTGCGGCTGAGCAGCATGACGAGAATCATACCCGCCGCCGTGACAAAGATCGCCAAATACGAAAGCCGCGTCGCAAACAGATACAGCACACCGAACCCAACGATTGTACTTGCAAACAGATAGCCCATCTTTTTCTTACGCATTCCCTGCATGACAACAACGGGGACGATGGCGCACAGAATGGCGCTCTGCGCATTGGTCGTGGCAAACCAACCCAGCACACCAATCTGTTTGTTCGCATAGGTGTGCGGATCGGTGCCGGTCACCGTGCTCAAAATCTCCACCAGCACAATCAGTCCAAAATTGATGACAAAGCCGCGTTCCACGGTCTGATAACCGTCCTCGCCCGTTTCACGCAAAAATGTAATAAAACACAGCGTGAACAACGGAATCTGTACCACACGGATATAATTAGTCAGGTCATATATTGGATTTTGCCAGCCGTTATATCCTGCGGACAAACAAGCCCAGCCATGCAGCACGGCAAATATCAGCACGATACCGCCCAAAGTCAAATACACTTTTTTGTGCCTGCTCAGGGCAAATCCCAGAGCGCCTGTCCCAAACAGCACCAAAAAGCGCAGGCATAGCGATACCGTATTGCTGACGCCGCATTGTGTCAATCCAAATGACAAAACATCCATCACCGGCTGCACCACAAACAGCAGCAGCATAATCGCCGGCAAATGCCGGCGCAGCCAGCTTTGCTTTGTTTGATGTTGTTGTCTATCCTCCATAGTTTCTATTCCTTCCCATCAGGACATCATGCCGCGCAGATTGCCGAGCAGCTCTGCGGTTCGAAATCGAATCTCACATGAAGTTCCCGATTGATGAATGAAATTTCTTTCATCCTCCGTCAATGTTGTCTCTCCTTCTGCCGCGTTGAAGCACAGCGAAGGATATACGACACACCACCAATTGTGTCCGCGCGCCGCGCCGATGCGCAGCTGCAATCCGTCATACCATCCCGCCGGAAGCGAAAACGTATCATACGTCTTTGTCGGATACCAATCGCGCGCCAATTGCGCCGTGACCAATTGTGTACCGCCGCAGGCATAGACTTCTCTTTGCGCCGCATTGGTGATTTCCTGCATATGCGCCTGTAGCAGCACGCGCATGTCATCCTGATTTGCCGCTTGCTTCTGCAGCGGCTGCACAACGGTAAGTACCCGATCGCGCACCCGCAATTTGACAGCTTGGTCGGTCTGCGTGTCAGAATTTGCGACAACGCGCAGACGCAGCACGTCCTCTGACAGGTTTTCCTGCTGCGCACTGCAAAATGCAGCATAACACAAGACAAAAAACAACGTGAGTGCCAGTGTCAGCTCCCATCTGTGCCGTACATATGGTTTATTCATACTATCGACTCCCTCCAGCTTGTGATACTGGAAGTATAGCCGCTTTTACGCCCGTTTAACCTGACCCGCCCGACAGAACTTTGTCAGGAACACTTCTGCGTAGTGCGCGGCGAGGAATTTTCTTGCCTTTTCTGCACGCTCTCTGTCTGCAAACAGTCCGAACACCGTCGGACCCGAACCGCTCATGATGGCATTCATGGCACCGTGCTCCCGCATAATCCGGCAGATGTCATCAATCTCCGGATGCATGTTCGCTGTGACCGGCTGCATGACGTTGTACAGCAGTGCAGAGACCGCTTGCAGGTCTCCGTCTTTCAGCGCGCGCAGCATCGCCTGCGTGTCCGGACGGCGTGCAATGTCTACGCTGTCGATGGCTCGATAAATGGCCGGTGTCGATACCGCAACTGGCGGCTTGCACAGCACGACAAACGCCTGCGGTGCATGCGGAAGCGGCGTGAGCACCTCTCCAATGCCCTCCGCCAGCATCGTGCCGCCCGCAATGCAGAACGGAACATCGGCGCCCAGTGCCAGTCCCATTTCCATGAGCTGTTCCTGTGTCAGTCCCGTCTGATACAGGTCGTTGAGCAGTACCAGCACCGCTGCCGCATCCGTGCTGCCGCCCGCAAGACCTGCGGCAATCGGATTGTGCTTTTCGATGTGAATACGAATGCCGTCCGATTGCTTGTTGGTGCGCTGCAAAAACAGCTGTGCGGCGCGATACGCCAGATTGCTGCTGTCCGTCGGCAAATTACAATGTGAAACCGTCAGTTCAATGTCATCTGCGCCGTTTTCCGTCTGCACCGTCACAATATCATGAATGCCGATCGATTGCATGACCATGCAAACATCATGATACCCATTCGGCCGTTTGCCTGTGACGTCCAGCGTCAAATTGATTTTTGCATATGCTTCTGTTGATGCCTGTTTCATGCTATTCTCCTATGCTATTGCGTGCTGGATGATGTTCTTGTTTTCAAAGTCGGTCACAGCACGGAATCCTGCCACCCGCAGTCTTTCCAGTGCCTGCGGGATGCCACGCGCCACGGTTTCCGGCGCATGAGAGTCCGAACCAACGGTAATCAATTCGCCGCCCAATTCTCGATACCGCGTCAGCACAAAGGCTTCCGGTCCCACTTCCTGCTGCCAGCCGTACAGCCCTTTTGTGTTGCTCTCCAATGCAATATCCTTTGCAATGAGAAGCTTGAGCACTTCATCGACATAATTCATATATCCTTTGAGTGAGGGCTGATTGTGCGGCAGCTTCATGACGCGCAGCGGGTAATCCAAATGTGCAAGAATTTGGATGTGTCCAAACGCAAGTAATTCCCGCACTTCCGCAAAATATTTCTCCCAAAATTCATCCGGATGTATGGTTTCATACCGATAAAAATACAAATCCATATCATCGGACAGCTGATGAATCGAGCCGATGACATAATCAAACGGGTATGTTTGAATCAGGGCGCGTGCCTGTTCCGGCGCTGCATGCGGCTGTCCAATCTCTACGCCCGCGCGCAGTGTAATTTGCTCGCCATACACTTCCTGTGCGGCAAAAATATCCTTCTGTTCGGATGCCAAATCCGGCATAATGGTTTTTCCGGTTCGGAATGGTTCGATTTCTTTCTGATAACCAACAAAATCTACCGTCCCAGATGCAAAGTCGGATGCCTGTATGTTGTCTTTGCGAAAAAATTCAACATGCTCGGTAAATCCCAAGATGCTGACGCCTTTTTGTACGGCATGCTGTACATGGTCTATGACCGGCCTGTCTTCCGCATCATAAGAATATCGAGTATGGGTGTGCAGATCCAAAATCATTCTGTCGTCCCTCATTTCTTCAAACAATATAGTTATTATACTGCCAGATGTCCCGAAACACAAGCATAGCATGTATAGCTGCAGGGAAAATTGGAGAAACTGCAAACAGCATGGAAAAGGAGGTTTCTATATATGGATAAATTTATCCTGACACTCGTCATCATCGGCGCCATCAACTGGGGATGCATCGGTTTTTTCGGGCTGGATGTTGTCGGCGTGTTATTCGGCGGACAAGGTTCGTTTGTCAGCCGCGTGATTTATGCGCTGGTTGGGCTTGCAGGCTTGTGGGCGCTCACATTTTACGCAAAGCTGCGCAGCGGCACATCCAATTCATAAATTCGCGGGGCACAAAAAAAGGGGCAGGAAACTTTTCCTGCCCCTCATTTGTGGATTCCTATATGGAATTACTTAGCCTCGTTTACCAGACGCTCGGTATCCTCTGCAATAACCAGCTCCTCGTTGGTCGGGATAACCAGAACACGAACACGTGCGTAGTCAATGGAAATATCCATCTGACGGCCGCGGAACTTGTTCTTCTCCGGATCAATCTTGATGCCCAGATATTCCATGTGCTCGCAAACGTCCCAACGAACGGAACGATCGTTCTCACCTACGCCAGCGGTAAATACGATGGCATCAACGCCGCCCATCTCAGCGATGTAGGAGCCGATGATCTTCTTTACGGACAGGTTGAACATGTCCTTTGCCAGCTTTGCACGCGGGTTGCCTTCTTCAATCGCGGTATCCAGATCGCGGAAGTCGGAGGACACGCCGGAGATACCCAGCATACCGGACTTCTTGTTCAGGATATCAATGATTTCATCTGCTTCCTTGTGCTCATGGTCGCACAGGAAGGAGATGATAGCCGGGTCGATGTTGCCTGCACGAGTGCCCATCGGCAGACCAGCCAGCGGGGTGAAGCCCATGGAAGTATCCATCGACTTGCCGCCCTTGATTGCAGCAATAGAGGAGCCGTTGCCCAGATGACAGGTAACCAGACGCAGGTTTTCGATCGGAATGCCCAGCATCTCAGAAGCCTGCTGAGAAACGTACTTATGGGAAGTGCCGTGGAAGCCGTAGCGACGAATCTTGTACTTCTCGTAGTACTCATACGGCAGAGCGTACATGTAATGCTCCGGCGGCATGGTCTGATGGAAAGCGGTATCAAATACAGCTACCTGCGGGATATTCTCGCCCATAACGTCCTTGCACGCGCTGATACCGATCAGGTTTGCCGTGTTGTGCAGCGGAGCCAGCGGAACGCAAGCCTCGATTGCCTTGATAACTTCATCATTGATGAGGACGGAATCAGCAAAGTACTCGCCGCCGTGTACGACACGATGACCAACAGCATCAATTTCGGACATGGACTCGATAACGCCCCACTCCTTGTCAATCAGGATGTTGATGACAGCGCGGATTGCATCGGCATGATCCTTCATCGGAACGTCTGCCTTGTACTTTTCTTCCTTGTTCGGGTTGGTGTGGGTCAGACGACCATCAATACCAATTCTCTCGCACAGGCCCTTAGCCAGAACAGCCTTGTTGTCCATGTTGAAGAGCTGATACTTCAGGGAAGAGCTGCCCGCATTGATTACCAAAACATTCATTTCTCTTTGGTCTCCTTTATCCAATGATTATTTCTTGCAAGAATATCGCCAAAATAGTACAATATACTTAATTCTATTTTACACCGCTTTATCAAATTTCTCAACTGTTTTCTCAAGAAATTTGGAGGTTTTTATGAAAGTTTGTGCTGTTATCTCAGAGTATAACCCATTTCACGCCGGACATCTGTTCCAAATCCGAGAAATTTTGCGCCGTATGCCGGATTGCTACATGATTTCCATCATGAGCGGCTGCTTTGTCCAGCGCGGCGAACCGGCGCTGTGGGACAAATATTTCCGCGCCGCGTGCGCCATTCGCGCAGGCGGGCCGGATTTGGTATTAGAGCTTCCCATCTCTGCCGCGCTTTCTTCGGCGGAAGGATTTGCAGAGGGCGGCGTGCGCCTTGCGGCGGCTTTGGGCTGTGTGACACATCTGTCATTCGGCTGCGAGAGCGGAACCGAACAGACGCTGATGCAGCTGGCGCAGTGGATGGACAATCCAATTTTTGATGACGCACTGCGAAGCAATCTCACCAGCGGCGTCAGCTACGCCCAAGCGGCACAGCAGGCGGCACAGGCGCTGTGTCCGGATTTGGCTCCGCTTCTCGCCTCCCCCAATGATTTGCTCGCCGTGCAATACTGCCGCGCCATTCGCAAATACTGCCCGCATGTGCAGCCGATTGCCGTTCGGCGCATCGGCGCCGAGCACGATGGCACGCCGATAGATAATATTCCCTCTGCGAGCTATATCCGTTCACAGTTCCACAGTGAAAACATCGAGAGCGCCGCGCAATTGCTTCCGGTGGCATACCGAGAGCAAGCCTTGCCCATGCGCCGCCACAGCTGGCAGGCGCTTGCACCTGCGGTTCTCCCTTATCTGCGCCGCTTGACACCGAAGTACATTGCCACACTGCCCGGCGTGTCAGAGGGATTGGAGCACCGGTTTTATGCCGCCTGTCAGACCGCCCAGAGCTTGGAGGAGCTTTGGGAGCGCACGCGTTCACGCCGTCATCCGCTCAGCCGTGTGCGCCGCCTGACGCTGTGCGCCTATCTCGGCTTGACGCAGGACATTGCCGCCCTGTCACTGGAATACATCACGGTTCTCGGCATGAACGCCCGCGGACAGCAGATTTTAAAAGCGATGAAAAAAACTTGTCCGCTCCCTGTTATTGTAAAGCCGACACAGGCGCGAAAGCTGTCTGATTCTGCGCAAAGGCTCTGGAATTTTACCGTCCGCGCCGACGATTTGTATTATTTCCCCTCTCCCGCCGGGCAAGACTGGAAGCAGACGCCATACATTGAAAAGCAGGCATAACTGCTGCAAATATCTTCGTCAGGCGGCGTCTGCGTTATACATCCTGACGAAATTTAAAAAATTTCAAAAAATCACTTATCATGCGTATCAACTTGTGCTATAATAAGCTCAATTAATGGTAGTCGCAGTGAGCTAAACGAGACGAAAGTTTCCCGTTTGGCTCTTTTTTATTGCGAAAAACATCAAATACGAAAAGATTGGAGAAATTCAAAAATGCCTCAAAACAAATTTCAGGACGCTATTTTCACAATTATCATGGCAGGATGTATGGTATACGGCATGATCTGCTATAACGTTGCACTCAACATGGGCGGCGTTACCAATGCAACCTTCGTTGCCGCTCTGCACGAGATGCCGATTATGTGGCCGATCGCTTTCATTCTGGAGTTCTTCATCATCGGCAAGATTGCACCGATGCTCGCGTTCAAGGTCATGCGCCCGACAGACCGCCCGCAGTTCATCACCTATGCGATTTCCTTCTGCATCTGCGCAATGATGTGCCCGATTATGAGCCTGATTGCAACGATTTTGTTTAAGGATAATCCGTCCTTCGCAACCTTCATCCAGACGTGGGGAATGAATCTTCCGGCTGCATTCCTGTGGCAGTTCTGCTACTGCGGCCCGTTCGTCCGTCTGGTGTTCCGCACCATCTTCCGCAAGCAGCTCGCAAACGTTGGTGCACCGGTGGAATCATAAATTTTATACGAAACAGAAAACCATCCGGCAGGAATCTATTCCCCTGTTCGGATGGTTTTTGCTATGATAGAAGCATTTTTAAAATGGCTTCTCTCTGGATTTAAACCAAATTGATAATCGAAAATATACTGATACATAGAATCTTTTCGTAGCTTAAAAATTCTATTATCTAAAAAAGATTCTATACAGACACCTTCTTCTCTGCAAATCTCTTTTATCATTGTTGCGAAAATTCTTGTTGTATGTTTCATGTGCTCACCATAAACGCAGCTATTCTCAGATTTATACAACATATATTGTATTTATATAATTATAATACCACGTTTATAGTATTTTTACAACATCATATGATGTATTACAGTATGATTGATACAAATCCTATCTAAAAAAGGAGTGTATCCATGCGTTACTATTCGCGTCTACGTGATTTACGTGAAGACCATGATTTGACACAGACACAATTGGTAGAGCAATTGGGAATTCATAAAACAACGTATACAAATTATGAGCAGGGAAAACGGGAACCTCCTTTTGAATTTATGATCCAATTAGCAGAATTTTACCAAGTATCCTTAGACTATCTCGCAGGCTGGACAAATGACATTCACATGCAGGCAAATGCTCCTATTAAAAATCCGTCCAATCTGGAACGGCAAGCCATTCATATCCTGCATTCTCTCGCACCAGCCGATCAATTGCTCTGGCTGGAACAAGGAAAATTACTTTCAAAATTTCACAAACAAAATAACGAGCAGTAAAAGCAAAGGCATCTAAGTATTTCTACCTAGATGCCTTATTTTTATGCTTTGTGAGCAATCAGAGCGCGGGATTATCTCTCGTACTCGAATTCCATCTCGCCGATGACAACCGGATCGCCGTCCTTGATGCCCATTTCTTCCAGCTTGTCAAAGACGCCCGCACCGCGCAGGCGGCGGTCGAGATACTGGCGGGACTCGTAGTCATCAAAGTTGATGGACGCGAACAGACGGTCAATCCACTCGCCCTCTACGATATAGTACTCGTTCATGCGGCGGTACGTGATGGACTCCTCCGTAACCGGCTTGTCCACCGGCTCCGGCACGAATTCCGGCTCGTAGACGAGTACCGGCGGCAGCTCTTCGAGCGCGTGCCATGTCATGTTCATCAGCTCGCGCACGCCCTGATTGGTCGCTGCGGACATCTCCGCATACGCAAATCCGTGATCCTCTGCCCACTGGCGGATTTCGTCCAGCTTGGAGTGATCGTCGTCGTAGAACAAATCAATCTTATTTGCAACAACAATCTGCGGGCGCTTTTCGAGATCCATCGAATACTGCGCCAGCTCATCGTTGATTTTGTTCAAGTCGTCAATCGGGTCGCGGCCCTCGCTGCCCGCTGCATCGACAACGTGCAGCAGCAGACGGCAGCGGTCGATGTGCCGCAGGAAGTCATGACCCAGACCGGCGCCTTCCGACGCGCCTTCAATAATGCCCGGAATGTCCGCCATGACGAACGACTCGCCGTCACCAATGCGCACCACGCCCAGATTCGGAACCAGCGTGGTAAAGTGGTAGTTTGCAATCTTCGGACGGGCAGCGGACGCCATGGACAACAGCGTGGACTTGCCGACGTTCGGGAAACCGACGAGACCGACATCCGCCAGCAGCTTCAGCTCCAGACGAATCTCCAGCTCCTGCCCCGGCATTCCCGGCTTCGCAAACCGCGGGGTCTGACGGGTCGGGGTCGCAAAGTGCACATTGCCCCAGCCGCCGCGGCCGCCCTTTGCTGCGACAAACGGCTCGGAATCTGACAAATCCTTGATGACCTGTCCGCTCTGCGCATCGCGCAGAATCGTGCCGCGCGGCACACGAATGACCAGATTTTTGCCATCCTTGCCGGTGCAGCGCTTGCTGCCGCCCTGCTCGCCCGGCTCTGCCTTATACTTTCTCTTGTATCGAAAATCCATCAGAGTAGACAAGTTGTCATCTACCTGAAAAATGACGGAGCCACCGCGACCGCCGTCGCCGCCGTCCGGGCCGCCGGATGCAACATACTTCTCACGGTGAAATGAAACCTTGCCGTCTCCGCCCTTGCCGGACTGGATCCAGATTTTGGCTGTATCAATAAACTGTGGCATGTGGATACTCCTTTCCCTGTCCGTTATAGAAAAAGCACCTCAGACGGACTGCCCGAGGTGCCTTTTGCAATCAAATATCTTACTGCTCGATTTCGTAAACAGAAACCTGCTTGCGGTCGCGGCCCAGACGCTCGAAACGAACTACGCCGGAAACCTTTGCATAAAGGGTGTCGTCGGAACCAATGCCAACGTTTACGCCCGGATGGATGTGAGTGCCGCGCTGGCGAACCAGAATGTTGCCTGCCGGTACAACCTGACCATCAGCACGCTTTACGCCAAGTCTCTTGGACTCGGAATCGCGGCCGTTCTTGGTGGAACCTGCGCCCTTATGATGAGCGAAAAACTGTAAGCTGATCTGAAGCATGACTTACACCTCCATTACTTCGATAAAATCCTGATAACGTGCCTTGAGATTGATAAAATACAGCATCAAGGCATTGAGTGCGTTCTGCGCCTGTGTCTCCTCCGCTTCTTCCAAGCTGTTTGGAAGCTCTAAGCGGATGCGAGCGTTTTCTTCGTCGACTTCCGTTCGGATCGCTAGACCCATAACATCCTCGAGCAGACAGCTCGTGAGATCCAGATTCGCAGATACCGCCGCACAGACAATGTCCTCTCCTGCCTCTGCATATCCTGCATGCTCGGAGACCTCCACTGCGTCAATGCGGCTGCCTGTTAAATAAAAACGGGCGGTAGTCATCTCTTACGCGTTGATAGCGCCGATGGTTACCTTGGTGTACGGCTGTCTGTGGCCCTGCTTACGACGGTAGCCCTTCTTCGGCTTCATCTTGTAGACGATAACCTTCTTCTGCTTGCCGTTCTTCTCAACAGTACCAGCTACAGTTGCGCCCTCAACATACGGAGCACCAACCTTCAGCTCAGCGCCTTCGCCAACTGCCAGAACCTTGTCAAATGTAACGGAAGCGCCGTCTTCAACGCCAAGCTTCTCAACGTAGATTACGTCACCTTCGGATACCTTGTACTGCTTGCCACCGGTTACAATAATTGCATACATTGCGGTAGCACCTCTCTTTCTATAATAGAGTCACGCTCTCACGGGGGACGTCCTGTCTCGGACATACTTCACCAACCCGGTCAATGCGGCTTCTTGTATGTTACCATATCCCGCCTATGCTGTCAACAGCATTTTGGTTTTTGTCCGTCAAAATTCCACGGCGTTTGCGCGGGATTTGTGCACAGATTTCACAATCAATCGACAATGCCGTGATGCAGCTTGGCTGCCTTCAGGGTGTTCTTCATCAGCATGGTGATGGTCATCGGGCCTACGCCGCCCGGAACCGGCGTCAGATACGATGCCTTCTCGTTGACCTCGTCAAATGCCACGTCGCCGCACAGCTTGCCGTCCTTGCGGTTCATGCCAACGTCAATGACAACCGCGCCTTCCTTGACCATATCTGCGGTCACGAAATCCGCCTTGCCGACAGCTGCCACCAGAATGTCAGCCTGTGCGCAGACTTCCTTCAAATTCTTCGTGCGGGAATGGCAAATGGTTACGGTGCCATTCTTGTGCAGCAGCAGCATTGCCATCGGCTTGCCGACGATGTTCGAGCGGCCAATGACCACGCAATTCTTGCCGTTCGGGTCAATGTCATACTCCTCCAGCAGCTGCATCACGCCCGCCGGCGTGCACGGCAGAAAATCAAAGTTGCCGACCATAATTTTTCCGACGTTGATCGGATGGAACGCGTCGACGTCTTTTTCCGGAGAAATGGCGTCAATGATTGCCTGCTCATTGATGTGCTTCGGCACCGGCAGCTGACACAGAATGCCATCAATGCGCGGATTGTGATTGAGCTCATCAATCAGACCGAGCAGTTCCTCCTGCGTGGTCTCCTCCGGCAGGGCATACTTTTCCGAATAGAATCCGCACTCCTCGCAAGCGCGCTCCTTGTTGCGCACATAGACCTTCGAAGCCGGATCCTCACCGACAATGATAACCGCCAGACCCGGGCGAACACCCTTGTCCTTCAGGCCGTTAACCTCTTCCAAAATGCTTCCGCGTACCTTTGCAGAAACCATCTTGCCATCCATACGAACTGCACTCATGCTGTTTCCTCCTTGTGCTTGCTATTCTGTGCTGCGTCTTTGAGAAACGGCATCTTCCGATTGAGGAAGAATCCGCCCAAACCGATGATGACACAAATCAGTGCCACTACCTGCGATACCCGAATGCCGGTGCCCCACAGATACAGGCTGTCTGTGCGCAGTCCTTCGATAAAGAACCGCCCCAGACCGTACCATCCGAGATATAACAATGTAATCTCGCCGCGATATTTGCGCTTTTTCGAGACAACATACAAAATAAAGAATCCTACCAAGTTCCATGCCGACTCATAAAAAAATGTCGGATGATTGCCGGTTGCGCCGGCTTCCGCCAGTGTTTTGCCGATGACCATGCGCCACGGCGCCGTCGTCGCACCGCCATATGCTTCGCAGTTAAAGAAATTGCCCCATCGACCCAAAATCTGACCAATGGGAACCGCCGCCGCAAACACATCCAGCATGTCCATCAATTCAATTTTCTTGAACCGGCACACGGCGGCAACGACAACAATGCCGCCCAAAACACCGCCGTAAATCGCCAGACCGCCGTGCCAAATGGCAAAAACCTCTGACAAATCATTTTTGTATTGCTCCCATTCAAAAATGACATAATAGATGCGGGCACACACAATTCCCAGCGGCACAGCAAACAGCACGCAGTCATACATGTCGTCCTGCTTGATGCCAAAGGCACTGCATCGTCTGGAGGCATACACGACCGCCAGAATCACACCGCACATAATAAGAATACCATACCAGTAAATCGGCTTGGATGCAATATGAAATGCAATATTTGACAGATGAAATTCCAGTCCCAAGCCCGGAAATGAAACGACTTGCTGCATGTGTTATCCCTCCGTCTGCGGTGCAACGACCGCCATTGCCATTCGATTCGGCTGCGCCCACGCCTGCACGCGCGCATCCACTTCCTGCTTTGTGATGTTCTGGAAAACCTCTGCAAAGTCAAACGCCATAGCGCCTGAAAATACCGCTTCTGCCTGCATCCGGCACACGCCGCTCGCATCGCTGCTGCAGCGGATATATTTTCCATACAGCGCCTTTTTGCTTCTGCGGAACACCGCTTCGTCCAAGCCTTCCGCCGCAACGCGCTGTATTTCCTGCTCCAGCGCCTCGCGCACTGCGTCCGGCTCGCTGCTCTCGCCGCTGAACAGCGCACACGCGCCGCCCGCAAACGTAAAGTAATCCGGATCAAACGTCCGATCTGCCAGCCCGCGCTTATATAATGTATCATACAGCACGGTAGACTTGCCTCCGATGCACTGCGCCGCCAGCTCACCCACGAGTTGCTGCCGATACATGTCGCGCGGTGCCTGATCTTTGCAGCCCACCATAAACATCGGACGGGACACCGCCATTTTTCGCTCCCAGCGCGGCTGCGCGACGGCCTCCGGTTCGACTCCATATGTGCGCGATGCAATCTCTGCCGCTTCCGCCGGCGTGATGCGCTGCGCCAGCTCCACCACGCGGTCAAATGCATACTGTCCGCACACAACCAGCACCAGATTCTTCGGAGAATAAAAACCGCGATGGCACAGACGCAAAACATCCGGATCAATCGGCGCAATGCTCTGCTTGCTGCCTGCAACCGAAATGCGCACCGGATGCACGGCGTACAGTGCCTGCAGCACGCCGACATATGCCGACCAGCCCGGCGTATCTTCCAGCATATCAATTTCTTGTCCGATAATGCCTTTTTCCTTTGCTACATTTTCGTCCGTGAAATACGGCGTCGTGACAAAGCGCAGAAGAATTTCCAAATCCTCATAAAACCGATCGGTACACGTAAAATGATATGCCGTCATGATATGACTGGTAAATGCGTTGGGATGCGCACCGCGTGCGGCAAACTTTTGCAGCGCATTGCCGTCTTGTTCTTCAAACAGCTTGTGCTCCAAAAAATGCGCAATGCCCGGCGTGACGTCATGCGCCTGTCCGTCAATGGTAAAATGGCAGTCGATGGAGCCAAAATCTGCCGCCAGCATCGCAAAGGTTTTTTCGCTGTCTGCGCGCGGAACGCAGTAAATGCGCAAGCCATTCGGCAGAACCGCCGCCTGTATCTGTTCGTCCAGCTGCGGATACGAATAGATCTCCATATTATGCTCCCACTCCCTTCAAAAAATAAACGGTATCCGGCACGGCTTTGTTTGCCGCCGCCGTCACCTGCTCGATTGTCACCGCTTCAATGCGGGCAATGAGCTGTTCCAAGGTTTCTGTGATGCCCAGCAGCGCCTGTGTCTGGTAAAAATTTTCCAGTGCGAACGGCGAGTCAAACATGGTGTGCAGCGACGCACAAATCGAGCGCTTGGCGTTGTCCACTTCCTCCTGCGTCAAGCCGCCCGCCTGAATATCCACCAATTGGCGCAAAATCTCTGTGCGAGCCTGTTCCTCGCTGTCGTTTTCGATGCCCGAGGTCACAGCCATGACGCCCTTGGTCTTTTCCGTCTGGGAAGAGGCATAATAACACAGGCTCATCTTTTCGCGCACATGGCAAAACAGCCGGGATGCCGTGCTGCCGCCGAAACAGGAATTGAATACAATCATCGCCGGATATTCCGGATCTTTTGCGGTGATGCCGGTGCGCAGGCCAATGGTCAGCTTGCCCTGCGCGACAGGCTCTTCTTCCGTGATATACCGCAGCTGCTCGTGCTTCGGCACGCGCAGCACCTGCGTTTTCGGCGTAATCAGCTGGTCAATCTCCGGCCGCTCGGCAAATGCCTGCGCGAGCTGCTGCGCCGCCTGGTCGGCATCCAGCGAGCCGCAGTAAAACAGCTCCAACGGTGCCGTTTGCAAAATCTTTTGATACTGCTCCGCCAGCTGTTCCGGCGCGGCGCGGCGAATCTCCTCGATATCGCCGAGTTCTACCAGCCGAAAGGCTTCTTCGTCACACAGGTACTGATACATCCGGCGAACCGCCCATGTCCGTTTGTCATCCGGCAGCGCCGCAATGCGTGCACACAGCTGTGCCGCTTCCCGCGCGACGTTTTCCGCCGTAAATTCACCCGGATGCAGCAAAATACGCGCCATCATCTGTGCAGTATTCGCAAACAAGTCGGTATCACCGCGCATGGCAAAGTGTTCATCTATGACATCTGCAGCAAAGCCAATCAGCTGCGCTTCGCCGCGCTTGCGGATAATCGGCTCTACCCGCGCGCCATACAGCTCATCCAGCTGTGCGGCAACCGCCTGCTGTCCCGGAAAATCCCGACAGCTCACGCGCAGCACGTACGGCAGCAATGCCGACAGGCTGCGTCCCTCGCTGTTCAGCGGCAGCTGAAACATCGCGCTGAGGCAGGAGGTCTTGCACTGCGTGTTCGTCACGCAGGTCAATCCCAATCCCCTTTTTAATAAGAATCTTTTTGTACTATGCATATTATGCTCCCTACTGTCCGGTCAAATGCCGTCCGGACGTTCAGATATTACGTATTCTATCACAAACGATAGGTTTATCGCAGAATCCTTTTCCATTATACCCGCACATGCTGCAAACCGCAACTTGGATTTTTTATTTCTGTTATGTTTCACATTGCATTTCCGCACGCCGCGTGCTATGATGAATAATCAATGAAGAACGGAAAGGAGAATGTCTGGATTGAAGCAAAAAAAACATCGTTCCCGCGCTGTGACCATTTTTTTATGGGTTTGTCTGATCGCCTATTTGGCGCTGCTGCTCAAGGTGATTCTATTTAAATTTGATTTTGACACCATCATCAATATTTTAAACGATCAGGACGAACTGAAGCTCACACGCGTCAATCTCGTCCCGTTTCAAACCATTCGATTTTATTTGTTCTCCGGCCGCGTGTCGGATACCATTGCTTTTCAAAACATCGTCGGCAACATCGTGGCATTTATGCCAATCGGCGTGCTGATTCCTCTGCTTCGCCGCGACCTGAGCCTCAAGTTTACCTTTTTCTTTAGTCTGGCGCTGAGCGGCGCCATTGAAATCACGCAGTATTTGACAGGACTCGGCTCCTGCGACATCGACGATTTGATTCTCAACGTGCTCGGCGGCATGTCTGTCTCGCTGATTTTACTGCTTCTGGATGTGATTTCCTTCGTCATTTTGAAAATCCTCAAGGCATCCCGAAAAAAATCTCGAAAAAGGTCTTGACAATCGCGGCGTTTTGCGGTAAAATAGCAACCGCAATGTAAAGGCAAACACCTTTACAAAGTGAAAAGCCTTTACAACCCGCAAGCATCAAAGGAGCTGTTATGAAGAACAAAACATTTGAGATGTGCATGCTCTTCGATTTTTACGGCGACATTCTGACAGACAAGCAAAAAGAACTGTTTGATCTGTATTACAACGATGATTTGTCTCTCGCGGAAATTTCCGAGCACATGGGAATTACGCGGCAGGGCGTGCGGGACGGCATCATGCGGGCAGAACACACCCTGCGCGCCACGGAGGAAAAGCTCGGTCTGGTATCCAAATACGGTCAGACACAGGCGAATCTGGAAAAGTTGGCGGATATTGTCTGGGATCTGCGCAGCATGAACAACACACGGTATCATGACCCGAAGATTGCAGAGTTGTGCGATCAAGCATTGCAGATCGCAAGACAGCTGTCTGAATAAGGAGAAATCATGGCATTTGAAGGTCTTTCCGAAAAAATTACTTCTGCCTTTAAGAAGCTCAAAAACCGTGGTCGACTGAGCGAAGCCGATGTCAAGAGCGCCATGCGTGAGATCAAGCTGGCTCTGCTCGAAGCGGACGTCAACTTTAAGGTCGTCAAGCAGTTCACCAAGACGGTGACCGAGCGCGCAACTGGTGCTGAGATTCTTGAAAGCCTTTCCCCTGCTCAGCAGGTAATCAAGATTGTAAACGAAGAACTGACCAAGTTGATGGGCGGTTCCAATCAGAAAATTAACATTTCCCCCAACCCGCCGACGGTTATCATGATGGTTGGTCTGCAGGGCGCCGGCAAAACGACAAACGGCGCCAAGCTCGCCGGTCTGCTCAAAAAACAGCAGCAGCGCAGACCGCTTCTCGTTGCCTGTGACGTGTATCGTCCGGCAGCAATCGAACAGCTCAAGGTTGTCGGCGGAAAGTTAGATATTCCCGTTTTCGAAATGGGACAGGGCGATCCGGTCGAGATTGCTAAGGCAGGTGTCGATTACGCAAAGAAAAATGCGTATGATCTGGTTCTGCTTGACACGGCAGGCCGCCTGCACATTGATGAAGCGCTGATGGATGAGCTGAAAAACATCAAAGCCACCGTAAAGCCCGCTGAAATCATGCTGGTTGTCGATGCGATGACCGGTCAGGACGCCGTCAACGTAGCTTCTGCATTTGATGAAGCGCTGGGTATTGACGGTATTCTCATGGCAAAAATGGACGGCGACGCCCGCGGCGGCGCTGCTCTTTCCACCAAGGCTGTCACCGGCAAGCCGATTAAATTCATCGGTACCGGCGAAAAGCTGGGTGATATTGAACCGTTCCATCCGGACCGTATGGCTTCCCGTATTCTCGGCATGGGCGATATGCTCACGCTGATTGAGAAGGCGCAGGAAAACTACGATGCCAAAAAGGCAGCGGAGCTGGAAAAGAAGGTTCGCGCAAACCGTTTGACCCTGACCGACTTTGCCGATCAGCTCGGACAGTTTGAAGATCCGGAAAAAATGCAGAGCATGCTCAAAATGATTCCGGGCATGGACGCAAGCGCATTGGCCGGCGCACAGGTTGACACCAAGGCTGTCGGTCACACCAAGGCCATCATTCAGTCTATGACGCCGAAGGAGCGCGACAATCCATCCATCATTAACTTCAGCCGCAAAAAGCGCATTGCAGCAGGCTGCGGCTTAAAAATTGAGGACGTCAACCGTCTGCTCAAGCAGTTTGAGATGATGCAGAAGATGACGCGTCAGTTTAACAACATGTCCAAGAAGGGACGCAAAAAGGGCGGCATGGGCTTCCCCGGTCTCGGCAATCTTGGCAAGCGCGGAGGCTTCCGCTTCCCGTTCTAACTTAATTTCGTGTAAAGATATTTACAATAATCAATTCACAGGAGGTGAAAACAATGGTAAAAATCAGACTTCGCAGACTGGGTGCTAAGAAGGCTCCTTTCTACCGTGTCGTTGTCGCAGATTCCCGTTTCCCGCGCGATGGTCGTTTCATCGAGGAAATCGGCACTTACAACCCGCTGACCGATCCGGTTGAAATCAAGATTGACAGCGAGCGCGCACAGCAGTGGATCAAGAACGGCGCACAGCCGACCGACACTGTTCGCGTACTGCTGAAGAAAACCGGCGTACTGTAAGAATCAAGTGAGGTTGTTTTTAGATGAAAGAACTTTTGACCTACATCGCAAAGAACCTTGTTAACGACCCGGACGCCGTCAATGTAACCGAAACCATGCAGGGAGAGGAGATCGTTTTTGAGCTTCGTGTAGCTCCCGACGACATGGGTAAGGTCATCGGCCGTCATGGTCGCATAGCGAAGGAAATTCGCACCTTGATGAAGGCGGCCGGTAATCGTCAAAATAAAAAGGTCACTGTCGAAATTGTCGACTGAATCTTTTCTAGAGCCGCTGCGCGGCTCTTTTTTTCTACTCTTTTCACCCTGGAGGATTCTCGATGAAAAAGCAATATCTTGAAATTGGCAAGATCGTAAATACCCACGGCATCCGCGGTGACATCAAGGTACAGCCTTGGTGCGACTCTCCTGATTTTCTGGCCGAGTTTGACACGCTGTACCGCAAAGATCAGTCCCCGATTGTCATTACCTCTGCCAAAGTTCACAAAGGCTGCGTGCTGATGCATGTAGAGGGCGTAGACACGGTGGAGCAAGCACAGGCTATGCGCGGCATGACGCTGTACATGAACCGTGACGATGTTGAGCTGGAAGAAGGCGCCTTCTTTATTCAGGACGTCATCGGTCTGCCGGTATACGACGAGCGCGTCGGACGCGAAATTGGTGTGGTCAAGGAAATCTCCGACGGCCCAGCTGGCGATTTGTACATCATTCAGGACGGCAAAACCCAGCACATGATTCCGGGCGTGCCGGAATTTTTAAAGGAAGTCGATTTGGAAAACGGCCGTGTGACAGTTCACACGATTGAGGGACTGCTGAGCGATGAAATTTGATATTTTAACGCTGTTTCCGGAAATGATTGACGCAGTGATGCAGACGAGCATCATCGGCCGCGCCCAGCAGGCGGGTCTCGTCAGCATTCAGGCGACCAATATCCGCGATTTTACTCTAGACAAGCACAACCGCGTGGATGACACGCCATACGGCGGCGGAAAAGGCATGGTTATGCAGGCAGATCCTCTGTTTCGCTGCCACCAGCATGTGACCGGCGGCAAGCATGTGCACACGGTTCTCATGAGCGCGCAGGGCAAGCCGTTTTGTCAGGAAAAAGCGCGCGAGCTGCTAGCGTACGAGCATCTTGTCATCGTATGCGGTCACTACGAGGGCATCGACCAGCGCTTTATTGACGAGTGCGTGGACGAGGAAATCTCTATCGGTGATTTCGTGCTGACCGGCGGCGAAATCCCTGCCATGGCGGTCACTGACGCCGTGTGCCGCATGGTTCCCGGCGTGCTGGCCGAGGAGGTTTGTTTCACCGACGAAAGCCACTGGAACGGCTTATTGGAGTATCCGCAGTACACCAAGCCGGCTGTCTGGCACGACCGCGAGGTTCCGGAGGTTCTGCTGTCCGGTCATCATGCCAACATTGACAGATGGCGCAGAAAGCAAAGCCTTGCCCGCACGCGCAAGCAACGTCCAGATTTGTTCGAGCAATTTGAACCGCAAGGCAAACAGGATCAGAAGATTCTAGATGAAATTTATTTGGAGGACGGCATCGTCCGGTTTTAACCGCATAGGATTCAGACCATTCAGTTTGCGCTGAATGGTCTTTTTTTGTGCGCAAAACAAAAAAACCACTCATTTTTTCAATGAATGATTTCATATCCCGTGTTTTGTTTACTTTTCGCTGTGCGGCTGCTCATCACCGAAAATCAGATCGTCAATATCCGGTGTGTCCGGCTCGCAATGAGAATAGTCCTGAATCTGGAACATACCTATCACCTCCCATATCTCTTCTCTTTTGTTCTCCTCTATTGTGCATCATGCGTGAGAAAAAGTCAATGCGTTTGGCTGAAACCTTACTGCATGCTTACAAAGAAATTACACAGAATAACAAACGCCCTCGTTTTTTTACGAGAGCGTTTGTTTGTTGGGCTGAAGCAGCTGCCGCACGGCAACCGCGCCGCCGCTGCATGCGACAAACAAATAGAAGCTGACGCCGCGGCTGAGCAGCATTGCATATTGCAGCGCACCGCTCGGAATAAACGCGCGAAACAGCAGCAGAAACGCCCCTTCGCTCGCGCCGACGGAACCGGGCAGCGGCAGCGCAGACACACTGACATACAGCACCGCTTCCATGGCCGCAATGGCGAAAAAGGAATGCGCCGCAGCCGGATGGAGCGCCAGCACAATCCAGCACGGAATCGTATAAAACGCGACGGCCTGTACGATGGTCAGACCGACGATACCGCACAAAACGTGTCCGTTTTGCCGCAGGTACTGTGTGCCGCGCTGATATAGCGCCAGCTGTTCCGTCAATTGCTGCTGCATCTGATTGGCTTTTTTATAGTGCAGGCACGTCAGCACACGGACGAGCAAATGCAAAATCTTTTCGCTCGCCCGCTTGGAAAAAATCATCGCCAGCGTGATGGCGAGCAGCGCCGCATTGACCGCCGTGCCGAGCAAAAACGCATAGCGAAACGCGCCGCCCTCCTGTACCAGCTGTGCATACTGTGTTCCAAACCCGACCGCCGCACACGCAATGGTCACAATCTGAAAGACGGAAAACTGTACCAGCAGAGCCAACGCAGCCGTCGGAACGGCAATGCGGTCGCGATGCATATAGTACAGCTGCATCGGCTGCCCGCCGCTTGCGGACGGCGTGACCGAGCTGAAGAAAAAGCCGACCAGCGCATAAAAAATGTTGTTTTTCAATCGGCTTCGGCAGCCAAACAGACGAAGGCACTGCCATGTGACCGCGCCTTCACTGAGCACAAAGACACACATACATCCAATCGCAATGCCAATCATCGACACACGCGCGCTGCGGATTGCCTGCCATAGCTCCCGCGGATTTTGTCCGCGCAGCAAAAGAAAAAAGGTAATGGCAATCAAACCGAAAAATAACAGGAGATTGCCGAGCAGTTGTTTACGAGTCAGTTTTGTTTTCATAATGATCCACCGTATCAAATCGATATCCGCGTTCCAGCCATAACGGAATGGTTTTGCGCAACGCGGCAATGGTACGCACCGGTGCTTCGTCTTTGCCGCGGCCGTCGTGCAGACAAATGATGCTGCCGCCGGTTGTTCGCCGAAGCAGCTTGCGCTGGATGCTTTCCGCAGTTTCACCGGCACTCCAGTCCTGCGCCATGACGTCCCACAGCATCGGTTTCATTCCTGCCCGATGCATTTGGTGCACAGAGATTAGATTCCAATGTCCCCACGGCGGCCGAACATACTTGACGTTTACGCCCAAATGCCGCATGGTCTGCCGCGCTTCTTGAAAATCGCTGTATGCCTGCCATGGTGTTTGCAGCATGCCGTTTTTGTGCGCCAGTCCATGGACACCGACCAGATGTCCTTCGTCCTGCATACGCTGGATGAGTGCCGGATTTTGTTTGGCAAACTGTGCCACGACAAAAAAGCTTGCTTTGATATCATACCGTGCGAGCAGCTGCAGCAGCTGCGGTGTATATAACAAATCCGGTCCATCATCAAACGTCAAATAAAGCGTATTACCCGTTCGCTTGCGGCGCACGCGGTGCAGCAGCTTCGCCGTATACGTAGGAATCACACTGTATCCCAGCAAAACAATCGCACCTGCCCAATACCAGATGTTCATGATGCTGTCGGCTCCCTTCTCGAATTGTATGCCACCACAGGACAAATTTCTTCCCAGCTCTGTTTCAGCATGTGCATGTTTCGTTTCATTTCGTGCAAACGCGATGGTTCCTGTGCCAACGCCAAAATATCCTGTGCAATCGTCTGCGATTTTTTCCACGCCACGCAGCCAATGCGGTGCTGTTCGATATAGCGCGCATTGGCAAATTCCTGCACGAGAAACGGCTGCAAAATATACAGCGGCGTTTCGCTATGTATCGCTTCAAATGTCGTTGCGCCGCCGGATTTTGTCACCAGCACATCCGCCCTCTGCATGTATTGCGCCACCTGCTCGGTATAGCCGATGACGGTAATTTCCGGATATTTCACGCGCAGCGTATCATACAGCGCTTGATTTTTTCCTGTTATCACGGTGACATGCATGCTGTCGCACCGGCTCAAGACGGACAGGCAGTCCTCCGCCGACGGAAGCAGTCCCAGACCGCCGCCCATCAGCAAAATTTCCGTTTTGCCGCTGTGTTCCTGCCGAACCGGATGTAAAAAATCCTGCCGAACCGGAATGCCGCACACATGAATGCTGTGCGGCGCAACGCCTTTGTACAGCAAATCCAATTTAGTTTCCTGCGCACCGACAAAATACAAATCTGTATCCGGCACAATCCATTCATCCTGTGCGCCAATGTCTGTGATGTAGGTGTACAGCGCAGTGGATGCGTGATACTTCCGCTTATACATCGCCGCAAACTGCGCACACAGCGGAAACGTGGACACAACGATTTCTGCATCTTTCAGCAATTCTTTCATTTTGTCCGCAATCCACGACTGCATCGGCAGGGTGCTGCATCTGCCTGTTATTTTGTTCAGCTGATTATAAAGACTCGGACAGTAATGCACCATCTGCGCAAATCCGCGGTACAGCAGGGCGCTGCTGTTTGGAAACAGCGCATCCATCAAATCAAGCACCTGAATCTGTGCATGGGTGTGCATGGCAGCAAGCTGCTGCCGAATGGCCTCCGCCACGCAGCGATGTCCCATGCCGAAATTACCGGTTAAAATCAAAATCTTTCTCTGCTCCATATGTTTCCCCTCTTTCACCTCGTTTTCCCTATTCTATCGCATAAATATTAGCAAACTATGGAACATACCTTAAGATCATCTAAAGAAGACCTTAAGATTTTCTAAAGATTTTCCCGCACAGCAAAAGCCGGTTTGACATTTGCAACGCATGCAAACGCCAAAACCGGCTTTTTTCATCTTGTATTATTTTTTCGGAACAGTCACGCCGATTTTCTGCATCAGCTTGCGGTAGGCTTCCAGTTCATCCGTGCCGCTCTGCACTTCCTCTGACAAAAAACGCTGCATTTCTGCACGATTCATGCCGACGGATTCCTTCATCGGGCCAATCGGGGTCTTTTCATCATAAGATTCCAAGAACGAGTGTTTGATGCCGCGGCTCTTGTAGCCTGCAAACGTATCAATGGATACCGAATGAATGCCGTTGAAGATACTTTTCTCAATGTACGAATTGTCGCGCTTGAGCCGGCGAATCAGCGTCTTGATTTCCTGCCGCTTGGAACCGCCGCCTCCGTTGTCGCACATCGTACAGTTTTCTGTAAATCGACAGGCGCACTGAATAAATTCCAAATCATTGTAATTTTTCCATGCGATAACGGCATCTTCCCGAATGCCATACATCGGCCGAATGACTTCCATTCCGGGAAAGTTGTCGCTGTGCAGCTTCGGCGGCATGGTCTGAATCATCGAGCTGTAAAACATGCCCATGACAACCGTTTCGATGACATCGTTGAAGTGATGACCAAGCGCTATCTTATTGCAGCCCAGCTCCCGCGCCTTGTTGTACAGATGACCGCGGCGCATCCGCGCGCACAGATAACACGGATCTTTCTCCGTCTTATTGGCAACCGCAAAAATATTGGTCTCAAAAATGGTAATCGGAATGTGCAGCAGCTTGGCATTGCTCTCAATCTTCTGCCGATTGATTTCGTTGTATCCCGGATCCATGACAAGATATACCACATCAAACGGTACTTCGCTGTGGCGGTGCAGCTGCTGAATCAGCTTTGCCATCAGCATGGAATCCTTTCCACCGGAGATACAGACGGCAATTTTATCGCCCGCCTGAATCAAGTCATAATCTCGAACGGCATGGGTGAATGGATTCCAGATTTCTTTTTTATATTTGGTGATGATACTGCGCTCAATGCGCTGATATGGCTCAAATTCTCGGCTCATTTCGTTAACTCCTTATAGCATGCTTCAAAAGCAGACAAAAACCCGTCTATGTCGTTCTGTGTTGTTAAATGACTCAGGCTGATGCGCCAGGAGGACATTGCCGTTTTCCGGTCATGACTGACGGCAAAGACCGCTCTGGACGGCGTATTCTCCACAGAACAGGCAGATTTGACGGATACACAAATGCCCTTGGCATCCAGCGCCTGCTGAAACGCAGCGCCCTTGACGCCGCGCACGCTCAAATTTAAAATATGCGGAATCGCCTGTTTCGGGCTGTTTATGCGCACCTCCGGATAGGCGGACAGCCGCTCTCTCAGCAGATTGTTCCACGCCTGCACGACAGCTTGTCTCTTGGGCAGCTGTTCCAATGCGAGCTGCAAGGCTGTTTCCATAGAAGCCGCCAGCGCCAGCGCCGGTGTGCCGCTGCGATAAATCGTCGTGCTCGCGCCGCCGTGAATGAGCGGTTCCAAAATCACGCCTTTGCGCTTGACCAAAATGCCGCAGCCGTTGAGACCATAAAACTTGTGTGGTGCAATGCTCATAGTATCTATTCCGTCAAAGCTGACCGGCATTTTCCCCACCGCCTGTGTCGCATCGACATGCAGCCGGCAATCCGGAGCCTGCTTGACAATCTCCGCAATTTCTGCAAGCGGCTGTACCGCTCCCAATTCGCTGTCCACGGCGCACACGGCAACCATGACGGTATCCTTCCGCATCAGCTCGCGCAAATGCTCCAAATCCACCCTGCCCTCGCGGTCGATGTCCACCAAATCTATCTCATATCCGCGTTCCTGTAAAGCGGTCAAGGTTCCGCTGACGGAAGAATGCTCCAGCGCCGTCGAGATGATGTGTTTTCCCACATGGCGGCTCGCGCGCGCCATGCCCTTGAGGGCGAGATTGTTTGCCTCACTCGCGCCGGAGGTGAAAATCAGTTCATCCGGCTGTACACCCAACAGCTGTGCCGTATGCGCCAAGATTTCATCCATGCGCGCATGCGCTGCCCGTCCGGCTGCGTGGGTGGAATTGGCATTGCCAATATAGCGCTGTTCTGTCTCCACAAAGGTGCGCAGAACCGCCGGATCTGCCGGCGTGTTGGCGGAGTAATCCAGATAGATCATGCGCGGCCTCCCACGCCGGAAAGATCTTTAATCACTTCTCCTGCGATAATCAAGCCGACAACCGACGGCACAAACGCATTGCTGCCCGGAATATCCCGACGCTCCGTGCACTTGCGCTCTGCTCCCGGCGGACAGATGCAGTTCGTGCGGCAGCTACTCGCCATATCGTCTACCGGACGCATGGGCGGCTCCTCGGAGTATACCACTTTGAGCTTTTTGATGCCGCGCTTGCGCAGCTCATGACGCATAACGCGCGCCAGCGGATCGACCGACGTTTTATAAATATCCGCAACACGGAAGGCAGTCGGGTCCAATTTGTTGCCCGCGCCCATGGAACAGATAATCGGCGTACCCGCTTTGTGTGCCTGCATGACCAGTTCCAGCTTGCCGGTAATGGTGTCAATCGCATCCACAACATAATCGTACTGCGAAAAATCAAATTGATGCGCGGTGTCCGGCATATAAAACGTCTTATATGTATTGACTTGGATATTCTGATTGATGTCGCGCAGACGCTCCGCCGCCACATCCACCTTGTATTTTCCAACCGTGCTGCGCAGGGCAATAATCTGACGGTTGATATTGGTCAGACAAACCTTGTCGTCGTCAATCAAGTCAATGGCGCCGACACCGCTGCGCGCCAGTGCTTCCACGGTAAATCCTCCGACACCGCCAACACCGAACACGGCAACGCGAGCGTTTGCCAGTCTATCCATTCCGTCTTGTCCCAATAAAAGCTGTGTTCTTGAAAATTGATTTAACATAACTTCCTCACTCTGCATGATTTATCTTGTTTTGTGCACAGCGTGCTCCAGCCGCTGCATTGCTTGCTCGATCGTCGTGCGCGGGCAGGCGATATTGATGCGTTCAAATCCCTCGCCGCCCTGTCCAAATAGGGTTCCGGTATCCAGCCAAAGCTTGGCATCCTGCACGATGAGCTGCCGCTGCTGTTGTTCGGTCAGCCCGAGCTTTCTCAAGTCCAGCCAGACCAGATAAGTGCCTTCCGGCTCGATAAGCGCAATGTCCGGCAGTTTTTCGCGCAAAAATTGCCGGACATACGCCAGATTTCCGGCAAGATATTGTTTGAGCTGTTCCAGCCAGTCCGCTCCCGCCTCATACGCAGCCTGACATGCCGCCATTCCCATACAATTGGTGCCGCCGCAGCCGCAGGCGGACAGCTCTTTTTTATATGCATGCCGCAGCTGCCGATTGGGGATAAAAATGTTGGAATTTTGCAGACCTGCCAAATTAAACGTCTTGCTCGGCGCCGTACAGGTAATGGTAAAATCCGCAAATTCCGATTTTACCGACGCAAAAACATGATGTGTGTGTCCTGCATAGGTAAAATCCGCATGGATTTCATCGCTGACAACCAGCACGCCGTGTTTTTGACAGATTTCACCGACGCGAAGCAATTCTTCTTTTGTCCAGACGCGCCCGACCGGATTGTGCGGACTGCACAGCAGCAGCATTTTCACGTGATAATCCACAATCTTGCGCTCCATATCGGCAAAATCCATTTCATATCTGCCGTTTTTCAAAACCAGCGGATTGACTACCAATTGCCGGTCATTCTCTGTGACTTTATTGGCAAACGGATAGTACACCGGCTGCTGAATCAAAATCGCGTCTCCCTTTTGCGTAAATGCCCGAATCGCAATCGCAATGGCAAATACAACGCCCGGCGTGGTAACCAGCCAGCTTCGCTGTGTCTCCCAGCCAAACCGCTGCGCATACCAGTTGTGCACGGCGGAAAAATACGCATCCTTGACACCGGTATAGCCGAAAATTCCATGTTCTGCCAGTGCGTGCAGCCGTTCGAGGACTGCATGCGCCGTCGGGAAATCCATATCAGCTACCCACAGCGGGAGTACATCTTCCGGCATACCCATTTCGCGCGCAAAATCGTATTTGAAACAATTGGTTCCCCTGCGGTTCGGAACCGTGTCAAAATCAACTGGCATGGCGTCCACCTCTCCCGAAAGTCTAATGTATATAGTATACCATAATTCCCACCGCTGCAATAGGTTACTTTTCCACAAAATCCAATGTCTGTCAAAAGCGGTTTTTCACCGATGCAAAACCGGCAGCCCATCCGATCTCTCGGGCGGGCTGCCGGCAAGGAAAACCATATGATTTTCTATTAAATGACGTAATCTTCCTGCTCTCCGCTGCGGAAAACAATCTTGCGGAAGGTCTCAAAATGCAGCAGCTCGTTGAGCTTTGCTTCATCCTGTGCAACAGTGGTCAGATACTCCTGCAGTCCGTCCTGTGTCGATACGGCGATGGCATTGCCGCGTGCATCGACCAGCGGCACACCGTCCACCTGATACTGCGCGAGCGGCACAACCTCTGCGTAAATGCCGTTGATGATGCGGACAACCTGCTTGCTCTCACGAGCAATGATGTCGAAGCTGTCCGGATATGCATAGCCCTCACCGGTCAGCGGCAGCTTGTCGCCGATTTTGAACTGTACGCCCTGCGGGTCATAGCGTCCAACCAGACCGGAATCCAGCTGCATGTAAACCGTCTCAAACAGATGCGTCTTGACCGTGCCGTCCTCACTCTGGAACTGTACGGTACGATCTGCGGAAGAATCCTGTACCAGTGCTTCTACCACGCCGCACGCGGAAGTCATATTCGTCACGCGGTCGATAAACAGCACTTCACCCAGTGTCTTGTGCTTTTCAAAGGTGTCAACCGGAATTTCTTCTGCCACGGTAATATCGCAGTATGCAATTTCGTTTTTCTTGAGGCTGTGTGCCTGCACCTGCTCGCCGGTATTCACATCGGTCTTATAGCGAATTGAGCGAATCTCGCCTGCGATGGTGCGGGTGCCTACCTTGACAAAGTATTCCTTGCCTTCGGTGAGCGGCTCGTCATCCATCCACAGCAGGGTTGCCTGAAATGCCTTTGCGCAGGTGATGTGGCTGTCCTTGGTCAGCACGCGGCCGCGGGAGACGTCAATCTCTCGATCCAGCTGAATGGTTACCGGCTGACCGGCACGCGCGGTCTGTGCATCCTTATCGCCGACCAGAATCGACTTGACATGTGCGGTCTCCTCGCTCGGCTGTACATGAATCTCATCACCGACGGAAATTTCTCCGGCTTCAATTTGACCTTGGAAGCCGCGGAACGTATGATTCGGACGGCATACGCGCTGTACCGGCATATAGAAGCCTTCCTCATGTGATGCTTCGTCAATATCTACATTTTCCAGATAATTCAGCAGCGTGGTGCCGGTATACCACGGCATTGCATCGGAATGCTGGGTCAGGTTGTCGCCTGCTGTCGCAGATACCGGAATAATCTTGACGCTGTACAGCTTGAGCTCCTGTGCCAGTGCCTGAATATCCGCCTCAATCTTGCGGAACTTCTCCTCGCTGTAATCGACCAAGTCCATCTTGTTGAGCGCAAAGACGAAGTAACGAATGCCCATCAGTGCACAGATGCGTGCGTGGCGGCGGGTCTGCACAAGCACGCCCTGCGAAGCATCGACCAAAATGATTGCCAGATCGGCAAACGATGCGCCGACCGCCATGTTTCTGGTGTACTCCTCATGTCCCGGCGTGTCAGCAACGATAAAGCTGCGGTTGTCCGTGGTGAAGTAGCGATATGCGACGTCAATCGTGATGCCCTGCTCTCGTTCTGCCATCAGACCGTCCAGCAGCAGCGAATAGTCAATCTCGCCGCCGCGGCTACCAACCTTGCTGTCCAGCTCCAGCGCCTGTTCCTGATCCGTGTACAGCTTCTTGGTATCGTATAAAATATGTCCGATCAGTGTGGATTTACCGTCATCCACGCTGCCGCAGGTAATAAACTTTAACAGATTCTTCATTAGAAATAACCTTCTCTCTTTCTACGCTCCATGCTTCCGGCTGCTTCTTTATCAATCACGCGGCTGGTTCGTTCAGAGGTAACGGCGGATAATGTTTCAGAAATAACTTCGTCAAGGGTGGTTGCGGTGGATTCTACACCGCCAGTCAGCGGATAGCATCCCAAGGTACGGAAACGCACGTTCTTCATCATCGGCTTCTCACCCGGCAGCAGTCTCATGCGGTCATCATCAACCATGATGAGATTGCCGTCGCGCTCGACAACCGGACGCTCTGCCGCGAAGTACAGCGGCACAATGTCGATGTTCTCACGCTGGATGTACTGCCAGATGTCTTTTTCCGTCCAATTGGACAGCGGGAACACGCGAATACTCTCTCCCTTGTGAATCTTGGTGTTGTACAGCTTCCACATCTCCGGACGCTGGTTCTTTGGATCCCAAGCCTGTGCCTCGTTTCGGAACGAGAAGATTCGCTCCTTGGCACGCGACTTTTCTTCGTCTCGGCGGCCGCCGCCGAACGCTGCGGTAAAGCCGTACTTCTTGAGCGCCTGCTTGAGTGCCTGCGTCTTCATGATGTCAGTGTATGCAGAACCGTGGTCAAACGGATTGATGCCCTTTGCAACGCCGTCCTGATTGGTGTAAACCAACATGTCAATGCCGAGTTCCTTTGCCTTGCGGTCGCGGAAGTCAATCATTTCCTTGAACTTCCAAGTGGTATCGACGTGCAGGAATGGGAATGGCGGCTTTTCCGGATAGAATGCCTTCATTGCCAGATGCAGCATAACCGAACTGTCCTTGCCGATGGAATACAGCATAACCGGACGCTCACATTCGGCTGCCACTTCTCTCATAATATAAATTGCCTCTGCCTCTAATTGGTCGAGGTGGGAAAATTCACTCATCGTCTTCAACTCCAATCAATATTGATTCGCATTGCGGCTATCTACGGTAATGGTCTCCTCCGACGCATCCGGTCGGCTGACAATCCAGTGCAGCAAATTGCCGTCTTTGTTTACTGTCATGCGGCATCCTGCGCCGCCAATGTCTGCTCCTAAATACAGGGAAATCGCATGTGCCGGACATTCCTTGACACAGGACGCGCAGCCCCAGCATTCCATCGGATATCGCATCTCCGCCTTTTTCTGCGTCATGCGAATCAGGGTCCCGGGACAAATCTCCGCACACTGACCGCAGCCAACGCATTTTGTTCGGTCAATTTGAATGCTCATAGGTATCATACCTCCCTGTTAATTCTCGATGAATCATATGAATTTCTCCGTTTTCATATCGAGAATTGACATATTTCAGCCATCTGTCATCTGTTTCCGGATAATCCAGATTTTCCGCGAAGCAATGCCAGCGCGTTTCCTTTCGATCTGCGAGATGGGCAATGACCACGCGGCACACAAGCAGCCGTTCTTTGAGTTCAAACAAACGGGTCAGCTCCTGCATGTCCGATACCTGCACGCTGTCGCTCAGTGCAAGCAAACGCTGTATTTTTTTGTCCGCCAGCTCCAAACCGGATTCTGTAAATCCATAGTCGGTTCGAATGCCGCCCGCATACTGATCCATGACGCCCTGCATGGCTTCTTCCAATTCCTCTGTGGTAAACAGCGATGTATTGGAAAAATACGATGCAATTTCCGCCTGCTTTTCCCGAACATCCTGTTCCGGAATTTCGCCCTGTTTGCCGGCAAGATATGCAGCAGCCGCTTCTCCGGCAATTTCGCCTTCCGCCAGCGCACCGGTTACATATTTCTGCGGGCTGCCGCCTGCAACATCACCGGCGGCAAACAAGCCGTGCACGGTTGTCATGCGCTTTGCATCGACCCAATAGCCGCTCGCCGTGTGTCCGCCGATGATATACGGCTCGGTGCCTTCAATCTCTACGTTTTCTTCATCCGGTGAGCTGCCGTTTTCCAGCCACTTGAGTGTCTGGGACGGCGCCATGTTGAGATACGCTTTTTTCAGGCTGTCCGCCTGTTCCTTGGTAATTCCCTTGGTGCGCAGGTAGCAGGGACCGCGGCCCTCTCGGTTTTCCATGACCGTGCCGTACACGCGCTGTGAAGTCGTCAGACCATATTTCTGCTCGTACACTTCACCGTGCGCATTGACCTGCTTAGCACCGACGCCCTGCGCCAGTGTGCCGGTCGGTGCAATGGTGTCCTTGCATCGCAGAGCAATGAACCGCATTTCAAATGTCGTCATCTCTGCGCCGGCGCGAATGCCCATCGCATAGCCTGCGCCGGTGTTAAACGGCGGGTACCACATCTTGTGACGGGAAAATCCCGGATTGTTCGGCCGGTACAGGCCCGCTGCACCGCCTGTCGCACAGATACATGCTTTACAGCGAATGGCGTACAGCTTTTCTTCCAATACGCCGTTAGCAAACACGCCTTGTATCGTGTTGTCTTTTACAATGTAGTCTATGGCGTTGACGTGATTGAGCACCGTGACATTCGGACAATGCCGCACGGCATCCGCCAAAATCGTCTTGATGTTCTCGCCGTTGATTTTGATGTTTCGATTGCCGCGCGTGACGTAATTTCCATTCTCATCCTTCAGAATGACCAAACCCAATTCTTCCAGATGATGGGTCACCTTATTGAGACGCTCACTCATGCTGAGCAGCAAATCCTCCCGCGCAATGCCATGCGCGTCTTTCTTCGCGTAATCCACGTAAAATTCCGGCGTTTTTCCCGGAACAATATATGCGTTGAGCGCATTGACGCCCGCTGCCAAGCAGCCGCTGCGGCGGATGTCCGCTTTTTCCAGAATTAAAATCTTCGCATCCGGTGCCTGCTTCTGTACAGTCATCGCCGCGTAGCATCCCGCCGCGCCGCCGCCAAGAATCAGAATATCTGTTTCCAATTGTACTGTTGTCACAAAAACACCTCCTGTTAGATAAATACGGAATCCGGCGAAGTCAGCGCCGCATTTTCAATGACGTATGCCTTTTCTTCATCGAAGGCATAGACGCGATAAATAAATACCTTGACTTTTTCTCCCACTTCAACCGGCGTTTCATCCAGCAGTCTCTTTGCCGTCAAAACGGTATCCTTTACGCGAATTTTGAGTTCGATTTCGCTTCCGCGGAATGCCGTAGCTTCTACTGTGCCTTCCTCCGAACCAATCGGGTACTTGAGATATTCGCCCTGCTTTGTCACGGAGATGTATTCCGGACGGACCGCCGCATGGCGCGCATGAATATCCGCGTTTTCGAAACCGGAGAGTTTTTGGAAGTTCTCCACAACCGAGGACTGTCCGATAAACTGTGCCACAAACGGCGTGTGCGGGGTTCGATAAATGTCTTTTGGAGAACCAATCTGTTCAATCTGACCCTGATTGGTAATGATAATCTGGTCAGCAACTTCAATCGCCTCGTCCTGATCGTGCGTGACGAAAATGCTCGTCACACCAACGGAAGAAATCATCTCACGCAGCCAGCTGCGAAGCTCCAAGCGTACCTTTGCGTCAATCGCCGCAAACGGTTCATCGAGCAGCAGCAGCTGCGGCTGCGGCGCCAGCGCACGGGCAAAGGCAACTCTCTGCCGCTGTCCGCCGGACAGCTGATTCGGATAGCGGTTTTCCAAGCCTTCTAAGCCGACCAGCTTCAGCATCTCATACACGCGCTCTTTGATGCGCTTTTTCGGCCATTTCTGAATTTTTAAGCCAAACGCAATGTTGTCATAAATCGTCATGTAGCGAAACAGTGCATAGCTCTGGAACACAAAGCCAATGCCGCGCTTGCTCGCCGGCACATCGTTGACTACGCTGCCGTCTATCAGGATGTCACCGCTGTCCGCAGTCTCCAAGCCCGCCAGCATGCGAAGAATGGTTGTCTTACCGGAACCGGACGGACCGAGCAGACCGACGAGCTTGCCTTTTTCAATTCCAAAATTGATATTTTTTGATGCCTGAAAGCTGCCAAAGCTCTTATTAACATCTTTCATCTGCACGTAATATTGTTTTTCCATTGCTTACTCCTCGTTCTTCTTTCCTCGGTACTCCAGCACGCTGCGCAGAACCAAGATAATGATTGCCATGACAACCAAAATTGCCGACATCGCAAATGCACCGGTGAAATCATAGCCCTGATACAACAGCTCAATGTACAGCGGCATCGTGTTGGTCTTGCCTCTCAGATGTCCGGAAAGAACGGATACGGCGCCAAACTCGCCCATTGCACGAGCCGTACACAAGACGATGCCATACAACAGCGCCCACCGCATATGCGGGAACGTCACCTTGCTGAAAATAGTCCAGCCCTTTGCGCCCATCAGCGCAGCGGCTTCTTCTTCTTCGGTTCCCGCCGCAGTTAGCACCGGAATAATCTCGCGGGAAATAAACGGAAACGTGACGAATACCGTTGCCATGATAATGCCCGGAACCGCATAAATAATTCTGATGTCCAAGCTCTTGAGAAGCGGATACAAATCGCTCTGTCTGCCATAGGTCAGCACGAAAATCAAACCGGCAATAATCGGAGACACGGTGAGCGGAAGATCAATCAGCGTAGAAATGACTTTCTTTCCGCGAAACTGAAACTTTGTAATGCTCCACGCCGCGAACAATCCGAAAATCGTGTTGAGCACGACCGCGAACAGCGTCGCTTCAATCGTTAATTGCACAGATTTCAGTGCATATTTATCCGTAACGGCTGCCAGGAACGGCTGCATGCCCTGACGGAACGCCGTAACCAGCACATATACCAGCGGCAGTACCAGCATCACGGCGAGAAACAGGACGCTCACTGCGATCAGAAGCCATTTGACAGCTCCGGATGATTGTTTTTTCACAGCTTGCTTCCTCCTTACTCGATACCGCTGATAATTTTAGACGAACGGCTTTGCAAAACCGCATTGATAAACAGAATCAGGAATGCTGCCGCCAGCATAACCAGCGCGATAGACGTTGCACTTGCATAGTCAAATTCCTGTAATTTCAACATGATAAGCAGCGGGGTAATCTCTGTCTCATACGGGGTGTTGCCTGCGATAAAGACAACGCTGCCGTACTCGCCGAGGCTGCGGGCGAATGCCATCGTAAAGCCTGCAATCAGCGCCGGAAGAATTTCCGAAAAGATGACATGGCGGAATGTGTATCCGCGTGTTGCGCCCAAAATGCTCGCCGCCTCTTCAAATTGCCCGTCCAGCTTTTCCAAAACCGGCTGCACCGAGCGCACAACAAACGGAATGCCGATGAATACCAGCGCCAGCGTGATGCCCGTTCGGGTGTAGGCGATGTCTATGCCAAATGTGTGGTGGAAAAATCCGCCGATGACGCTGGTATCTACGGTCATGTGTGTCAGCGCAATGCCCGCCACCGCTGTCGGAAGGGCAAACGGCACTTCAATCATGCCGTCTATGATGCGTTTTCCCGGAAATTCATACCGCACCAGCACCCATGCAACGATGAGTCCCATCACCGCGTTAATCAGCGATGCCGTGAGTGCTGTCAGAAAGCTGACTTTATAGCTCGCCAGCACACGTGGACTGGTCACGGTCTGAATAAACTCAGCGGGAGAGAGGTGTGCGGAAAACACAACGAGGGAACACAGCGGGATGATGACGATGAAACTGAGGATCGCCACTGTGATGCCGAGCGACAATCCGAACCCCGGAATGACCCGCAATTTTTTTCTTCTTTGCTTCATAATCAAAATCCCTCTTGCTTCTTATTTTTCATAGATCTGGTCAAAGATGGCTCCGTCTGCGAAATGCTTTTCCGCCGCCTTTGTCCAGCCGCCGAAATGGCTGATGTTGGTTAAATCCAGATTGTTGGTGACAATCCACTTGCCATCCTCCGGAATTTGTGTAATCGTATTGCTGCCGTTCTGCGAGGTATATTCTTTCAAAATATCCTGATTGGACGGGCGATAGAAATTTTTCGTCTCAATGCGCTGTGCTTCATCCGAGTACAGATAGTTGAGATACTCGGTTGCCACATCGCGCGTTCCGCGGTCATCCACCACTTCGTCAACAATGGCGACCGTCGGCTGGCACAAGATGGATGCGGACGGAATGACGACTTCGTAATCATCCGGATACTCCTCCAGCGAGAGGAACGCTTCGTTCTCCCAAGCAATCAGAACATCGCCCTGCTGGTTCTCAACAAAAGAAGTTGTTGCGCCGCGCGCGCCGGAGTCCAGAACCAGTACATTCTGATACAGCTTTTTGATGCTCTGCTCAATTTGTTCCTCGGTCTGTCCCTGCTTTTCAAAATAGTACCAAGCGGCGAGGTAATTCCACCGCGCACCGCCGGAGGTCTTTGGATTCGGCGTGATAACACCGACGTCATCGCGGAGCAAATCGTTCCAATCGTGAATGTTTTTCGGATTGCCCTTGCGAACCAGGAACACAATGGTTGAGGTGTACGGTGCGCTGTCGTTGTCAAATTCAGAGGTGTAGCCGTCCTCAATAAGACCTGCATTTTTCACCGCGTCCACATCGCCTTCCAATGCCAGCGTGACGACATCGGCTTCCAGACCGTTGGCAACCTCCAACGCCTGTTTGCCGGAGCCACCGTGCGACTGAATAATGTCAACGCTCTGACCCGTCTTTTGCTTCCAATGCTGTTCAAATGCTTTGTTGTACTGCTGGTACAGCTCGCGGGTCGGGTCGTACGAAACGTTTGTAATCTCTACGGAATCACCGGAAGCGGAACCGCTGTCGCTGTTTCCGCCGCAGCCTGCCAGAAGGCCAACGCTCAGAGCCGATGCCAGAAGAATGGCAGAAATTCTTTTCTTATAATTCATGTTTCTTCTCCTTTGTATCAAATCGAATGTGTTTTGTCTCTTGCTTCGCTGTCAACAGCAACACATTCGTTTGTACAAGCTCTTGCAGCGGTGTGAATAAATCAGTTTCATGATTTATCGCCTCCCATATTCTATATATCCTATTTGTCTAATGGGATATATATGTTTTGTATGTTTGTTATTATAGCCATTCTTTCCGCATAGTGCAAGTGTTTTTTTCCAATTTCGAAAAAAAATCATGATTTTTTTTGAATCCGAGAAAATTTGCGGGAAAAATTGGCCGTTTTGTTACTTTTTATGCGCATTTTATGTGATTTTTTCCCACATTTTTCGCAAGAAGTTGATTTGACGCAGGGCTCCATCACCCGCGCCATGCTGCTGTTTGCGCTGCCGCTGTTGTCATGCGTCTGTTTTCCAGCAATGCGGCAGTCATTGATTTGAGCAGCAAAATTGTCGTGCGCCTGTTTCCCCTGTACTTTATCTATTGTATTTGTCGAAATCTTTGCCGGTGCCATCCGCGGCGCAGGAAAATCGGCTACAATTATGTGCATCACACTGCTCAACATGTTCGCCATTCGCCTGCTGTTCCTGTACATTGCCATGCAGATATTCGATACCGTATATGATGTGGCACTCATCTTCCCTGCAACTTGGGTGACAACCGCTCTGTGCGTTTCTATCTATTATTTCTCCGGAAAATGGAAGCGCGATTGGAGCGAGTCCGCCTCCCCGCGTACAGCGTGAGTGATACAGATATAACAAGAAAACGGCTCTCCCGCCAGCACACGCCGACGAGAGAGCCGTTTGTATTCTGCTGTTTACTTTCCAAAAACAGTATCGCCGCTCTTGAAGCCAAATGCCGGATGGAGATCAAACTTCACCGCTCCGACTGCAACATCCGGACCGACAACCTTCTGAATACGCGCAATGCCGTCGTTGCCAAAGCCTGCGCAAAGCTCAATGGCAGTGCATCCCTTTTCTTCGGCCAAGCTCTTCGCAACGACTTCCGCCTGACTGTATGTAGAGCAGCCATACACGTACAAATCAATGGATTCGCCCGGAATCACAGCGTTCTGCTGCTTCGGGTCGCAATTCGGCGCTACATAAATAAATCCTGCATTGAATTTCATCGTATTTGCCTCCTATAGCATTTGATACCTTGATTATACGAAAAAATTTTTTCCATTGCAACAAGATATTTGCATTTTGTTTGACCCCTCCGTCAAATCGTGTTATAATTTTTAACGCTTATATGCGTTCCAATTTATTTTTCTTTGTGAGGGGAGGCACATTGTGTCAATTATTGTTTCAATCAATTCATTTGTCAACGGCATTGTCTGGGGACCGTACATGCTGGCTCTTTTGGTCGGCACCGGTATTTTTCTGACAGTCCGTTCCGGTTTTATGCAGTTTCGCCACTTCGGTACCATCTTTAAAAACACGGTCGGCATTCTGCACACGCCGGAGGCGCACAAAAAGAACGAGTTCGGTGTATCGCCGTTTCAGGCTGTAATGACCGCACTGGCATCCACGGTCGGCACGGGCAACATCACCGGTGTTGCCACGGCAATCGCTCTCGGCGGTCCGGGCGCGGTCTTTTGGATGTGGATCAGTGCCGTTTTCGGTATGATGACCAAATTTTCTGAGGTCGTTCTTTCTGTGCATTTCCGCGAAAAAAATCAACGCGGTGAAAACGTCGGCGGCCCGATGTATTATCTGGAAAAGGGTCTGCATCTCAAGTGGCTGGCTGTTCTGTTCGCCATTTTCGCTGCCTTTGCATCGTTCGGCATCGGCAACATGACGCAGTCCAACGCCATTTCCACTGCTTTGCAGTCAACATTGGGCATCAATCCGTATCTGACCGGTGCGGTGATTGTCGTCATTGCGGCGATTGTGCTGCTCGGCGGCATCCAGAGCATTGCGAAGGTCACCTCCACACTGGTTCCGATTATGGGATGTGCATACGCCATCTTCGCTATTTTGGCGCTGATTGCCAATGCACCGGAGATTCCGCACGCATTTGCCGTCATCTTTGAGGGCGCGTTTCATCCGCAGTCCATTGCCGGCGGCGTTGCCGGTTACACCGTCCTGATGGCGATTCGCTTCGGCGTTGCCCGCGGCGTATTCTCCAACGAGGCCGGTCTTGGTAGCGCACCGATCGCACATGCCGCCGCTGTCACGGATAGTCCGGTCAAGCAGGGCTTCTGGGGAGCATTTGAGGTATTTTTCGATACATTGGTCATTTGCACGCTGACTTCTCTGGTTATCGTTTCTTCCGGCCTGTACAACAATGGCATGCAGGGCGCCGACCTGACCATTGCCGCATTCGGCAAGGCAATCGGCCCGTTCGGTACGTTCGGCGTCACGCTGGCAACCGTGCTGTTTGCCATCTCTACCATTCTCGGCTGGTCGTATTACGGCGAAAAGTCAATTGAGTACTTGTTTAAGGGCAAGAGCTATACGGAAAAACTGACCAAGGGCTATCGCGCAATCTTTGTGTTGCTGGCATTTGTCGGCGCTGTCAGCAGCCTGACGCTGGTATGGAGCATTGCGGACACGCTCAACGGTCTGATGGCAATTCCGAACCTGATTGGTCTGCTCGGTCTGAACGGCGTAATCATTCGGCTTGTTCGGGAATTTTTCAAAGAAAAACACTAACCGGCAAACGCCGGTTCACGCACACAGGGAATCCGATATTCGTATCGGGTTCCCTGTTTTTTATTTATAAAAAAATTTACATTCACGCGCCGCCGCGTATTCCGCCTGTATCATGTTGTTCAAATGTTTGTAAATTGCATTGAATCGCCCAAAATCCGGGTGCTGTACAATATGGCAGGCAAGCCGGAAGTTTCCGATACTTCCTCCTTCCGCGATGTCGGCGCTGTACAACTTTTTCAAGTAACCGACACCCAACCATGACCGCCCGCCAGCTGTTCCGCTCCGGCATGACAGTCGGACGCGACATGATGGGCACCATGTCCAATGGGTGTGATTTTGACAGTTCCGCTTGTCTCGTTCATCGGCGCATGGATGATTGCAAACCGCCGCAGGGATATTTCCTAGAACATTGCCGAGATGCATTGCTTTTTGGGTTGTCCGGCGCTATAATGTCTAATAACATATTTTGCTGCGCGTTTTTCGTCCAAAATGCGCCAAAAGTGGTATAATTCATGCACGTTAAGGAGGATTTTCATGCGTTTGTTTGATATTCTGGGACCCATTATGGTAGGGCCTTCCAGCAGTCACACCGCCGGTGCCGTGCGCATCGGATTGACCGCCCGCAAGCTGCTCGGTGAAGCTCCCGTACACGCAGATATTTCTCTGCACGGCAGTTTTGCACTCACAGGACACGGACACGGCACCGACTGCGCGCTCATTGCCGGTCTGCTCGGTATGCAGCCGGATGACCTGCGCATTCCAAACAGCTATGCCCTCGCCGAACAGGAAGGGCTGTCGTTCACCTTCTCCACCGTGCAGATACGCAACGCACATCCCAACACCGCCCGTTTGCAGCTGACAGGAGCCAGCGGCCGCACGCTGGATGTCGTTGCCGAGAGCATTGGCGGCGGACGCATCCGCGTCAGCTCCATTGACGGCATCGAAGCAAATTTTTCCGGCGAGCACAACACACTCATCGTGCACAACCAAGATACGCCAGGACACGTCGCCGCCGTCACGTCTGCCCTCATGCAGCGGCATGTGAACATTGCGACCATGCAGCTGTTCCGCAATGCACAGGGCGGCTACGCCGTGATGATTTTGGAGTGCGACCAGCCAATTCCGACAGATATTGAACAATGGCTGTCTCACATTGACGGCATTCAAAAAATTACAATTTTCAATCAGGAGGACCCGTCATGAGCTTTTCCAGTATCGCTTCCATGCTGGAAGCTGCAAAATCGGCTGACAAGCCGCTGTACACCGTCGTCTGCGAGGATGATTGTCAGGAAAACAATTATACCGAAGAAGCATCGCATCGGCAGATTCAAACGCTTTGGGAGGCGATGCAGCAATCGAGCAAGCAATATTGCGCATCCGACCGCTCCAACAGCGGATTTATCGGCGGCGATGCGGAAAAGCTGCGTCTGGCGGCACAGGCGGGTGCGCTCATCGGCGGCACGTATCTTCTCCGCGTCATAGAAGAAGCCCTCAAAGTCGCGGAGTGCAACGCCTGTATGAAACGCATTGTCGCGGCACCGACTGCCGGAAGCTGCGGCGTGCTCCCCGCCGTTCTGCTTCCGCTGACGGAAGAAAAGCAGCTGGACACGGAGGTGATCTTGCAGGCACTGTACATCGCCGCAGGCTTCGGACAGATCACGGCGATACGTGCCAATGTCGCCGGAGCGGAGGGCGGCTGTCAGGCGGAAATTGGCACTGCCAGCGCCATGGCAGCTGCCGCACTGACGCACTGCATGGGCGGCACTGCCGAACAATGCGCCCATGCGTTTGCGATGTCTCTCGGTAATTTGCTCGGCTTGATTTGCGATCCGGTTGCCGGACTCGTAGAAATCCCGTGCGTCAAACGCAATGTAGTCGGTGCGGTCAACGCAGTCAGCGCCGCCAACATGGCGCTCGCCGGCATCACGTCTCATATTCCGGCAGACGAAGTCATTGACACCATGGGAGAAGTCGGCGATACGCTTCCGGCAAGCCTGCGGGAAACCGGCTTGGGCGGTCTCGCCGCCACACCGACCGGAAAGAAAATCACCGAGCAGGTGCTGCATCACGAGCAATCGTTGTAAACCGCATTGTGAATTTGGTTGACATTCAATCGCATCGCTCGTATAATAGGAAACTAGTAGGATAAAAACAGGTTACGAACATAGGAGCGAAAGATATGGACGCATTGACACTGGCACAGGAAATTATCAACGGCAGACGAATCACACGGGAGGACGACCTTTCTTTCTTCCTCACCTGCGATCTGGATGCATTATGCAAAGGCGCAGACCAAATCCGTGCGCATTTTGTCGGAGACAAAGTAGATCTCTGTTCGATTGTCAACGGCAGAAGCGGCCGCTGTCCGGAGGACTGCAAATACTGTGCGCAGTCGGCGCATCATCACACCCAGTGCGAAGTCTATGATTTTCTGCCGGAACAGGAAATTATCGAGGCCTGTCAGATGAACGAGCGCGAGGGTGTTGACCGCTTTTCCATCGTCACTTCCGGCCGTTCGCTGACCGGAGAAGAATTTGACAAAGCGATTCATGCGTATGAGACCATGCACAAGCAGTGCAAGATTGACCTGTGCGCGTCTATGGGCTTTCTCTCCGCGGAGCAGCTGCACCGTCTGCACGAAGCAGGTGTGACGAGCTATCACCACAACATCGAGACCTCCCGCCGGAACTTTCCAAACATCTGCACCACACACACCTATGACATGAAAGTAGAAACCTTGAAAAAGGTCAAAGCCGAGGGCATGTGCGCTTGCTCCGGCGGCATCATCGGCATGGGAGAAACGTGGGAGGATCGCTTGGACATGGCCGTCAGTCTGGCAGAGTTGGGCATTGATTCGATTCCGCTCAATGCGCTGATGCCGATTGCCGGCACGCCGCTGGAGCATCTGCCGCGCCTGACCGAGCAGGACATTCTGCGCACGGTCGCTTTCTTCCGCTATATCAATCCGACGGCAAACATTCGCCTCGGTGCCGGCCGCGCCCTGCTCACCAATGACGGCGAAACCGCCTTCCAGTCCGGCGCGTCTGCGACAATTACCGGCAACATGCTGACCACCGTTGCGTGCGCAACCATCCGCAGCGACCGTGAGATGCTGCAAAATCTCGGCCGCGATGTCACGCCGGAGTATTGGGACGAAACACACTAAATCGCACTTGTTCCCCTCTGTCGAAGAATTTTTCTTGCATTTTCGGAAACTGTGTGCTATGATAGATAAGCTAAGTTGTTTCCGGGTGTAGCGCAGCTGGTAGCGCGCTTGACTGGGGGTCAAGAAGCCGCAGGTTCAAGTCCTGTCACTCGGACCATGCAGAGTGTCCTTATAGGATCTGAGTATCCTGTAATGGACACTCTGCTTTTTTATGTAGAGAATAGTGAAACGCCGGAGCTGTCGCTGCTCTCCCGTTCCCGCAGGCACAGCAGCTTGACCTTATGTTCGGTCAGCAGGGCGATGTACTGCTTTGTCATGCTCGGCGGCAACACCAACGATGGTGTACCCGGCTTGTTCCGCATAGCGGCGAAGCTCCTCGGCCTGCCGTTCCAAAGAAAAGCTATCATCGTGAGTGACGCGGCAATAGAAATAGGCTTTCATCGTGTCGTACCTCCTATACCGCAACCTGTTCCGGGGCGTAGCTGAGTGCTACGCCTTTTCTTGTTTCCATGATAATGTCGGCCTCCGGGATCTTCCGGCGATCCGGCACATCAAAGGCACCGATGCAGTTATAGTGAATAACGACGCGCTGGTTGGTAACGCCGTCCTGCTTTTCAGCGTGGTACACCTCAATATGGTCGATCAGCTCTGCAACCATCCGCTTTGTAATGGTGGTCGCGTCCGTGTATCGCCGTACCGTTTCAAGAAAATCGTCAATGTCCATGCGCTTGCTCTCGTCCTTTTTCAGTTCCAGCCGCAGCGCCTTGATCTTCTTTGCGTTCTCGCCCTGCTCCTGTTCATAGCGTTTGGACATTTTGGCAAACCGGGCATCGTCAATCTTTCCCGCTACATTGTCCTCATAGAGCCGTTCAAAAAGCATATCCAGCTCCCGGTCACGGGCGGTCAGAGCGTCCAGCTCCCGCTGCTTGCGGAGCGTAGCATTTTCCGCCACCTTTGCCGAGCGTCCGATCATGGCCTTGATAAAGTCATTTTCGTATTCGCTGGCAAAGCAGGCCAGCCGCTTGACCTCGTACAAAACGACTTGCTCTAAGAAGTCCAGCCGGATATAGTGCGTCTTGCTGCACTTGCGATAGCCGGAGTTGTGATTTTGACAACTGAAAAACTTGATGTCGTGGTTGTTCTGGTTGAAGTGGAAATTGAGGTTGCCGCCGCACTCCGGGCATTTCAGCAGGCCGGAGAATACGCTGGGTTCCTGCGTGACCGTAGGCTTTTTGCGGCGTGTCCCTTTTTGGAGCGTCTGCACCTTTTCCCAAGTCTGGCGGTCAATAATAGCCTCATGGACATTGAGGAAGATCGCCCGGTTTTCCTCCGGGTTTTCGATCCGCTTTTTCATCTTGTAGGACTTGGAGTAGCTTTTGAAGTTGATCACATCGCCGCAGTATTCCTGCAAGGTGAGGATCTTCTTGACGGTGGTGTGTCCCCATTTGGTAGGCTCTACGGTGCTTTTCGATCCGCCCCGGCTTGTCCCACGGCTGCGCCAGTAATAGGTGGGATTGACCACACCATCGGCGGCAAGGCGGGCGGCAATTTCCGCCAGCCCGTACCCCTCCAGCGCCATGCGGTAGATCCGGCGTACGACCTCGGCAGCCTCCGGCTCTACGACCCAAAAGCGGGGATCGTCTGGGTTTTTGATGTAACCGTAGGGCGGCGGAGAAAGCGGAACGCCTGCATTTCCTTTCATCTTGTTCACGATCCGGCGCTTCTTGGAAATGTCTTTCGCATAATACTCGTTCATAATATTTTTGAACGGAGTAAAATCGTCCTCGCCCTCGTCGCTGTCCACGCCGTCGGAAACGGCCACCAGCCGTATATCGTGGAGCGGGAAAAATTCTTCAGTCAGTTTGCCGACCTCAATGTAGTTGCGCCCCAGCCGGGAAAGGTCTTTGACGAACACCGCCGAGATGTACCCGGCCTCGATAGCGGTCAGCATTTTCTGAAAACCGGGACGCTTCATGGTCGTACCCGTGATGCCATCGTCTACAAAGAAAACCGTGTCGGTGTACCCCTTGTCCTTGGCGGCCTTTTGGAGTATCTTCCTCTGATTTTGGATGCTGTTGGACTCGCTGTCCATATTATCGTCACGGCTCAGTCGGCAGTAGAGAGCGGCTGTGCCGAGTTCGTGTTTTTTGCTTGACTGTTTCATATAACCTCCTCTCTGGCAGTCAAGCAAGAGGTCATTCATCCTGACTATATTATACCTCGCCTGACCACCCATGTTAAGGATGTCGATGGGGTTATACCGGCTCCAAGTCAGCCAGCATCAGCTTCAAAAGGATGTCACGCATCAGCTCTCCCGTTTCCTTATAAACAGGCGTGACGATGAAACGGATTTTTCCAATATGGTACACATATTCTTCCGCAGCGGGCTTTTCAGTCATGGCGCCCTCCTTTCACAGATGCAAAACAAAATCACAGCTCTCCCTGTTGTCCATTGGGAAAGCAAACAGGCCAGCACTCTTGCCGGGTGCTGGCCTGCGGCGTATGACCTTGGGACGAAATGTCCCAAGGTATTTTTGAAAGGTAGGAGCGCCGCACCCGCTCCCGTTGGCCTGTCATAAGACAGCTCATATTCAATGCGGCGCTCCCTCACAGCGGATAGCGACGATCCGTCACGGAGCATCAACTACCCTGCTGCGGAGAAGTGAAAACTACCTCTCATATACCAAGGACAAAAATCGGGCAAATGGAGCCTCGCTCACAGAACTTTTTTCAAATATTTTTTCATAGCAGCCATGCCGCGCTTCACCGAACGCCGGACAACGCTTTTGTCCACGCCCTGTTCCCGGGCAATCTGACGGTAGCTCTTGCCGAAAATCAGATGCGCCTCCACCCGGCCGCCCTGCACCTCCGGCAGAGAATTGAGGGCGTTCCAGAGGTGAACGAACAGCTCCATGCGCTCCAGAAGCTCCTGCGGGGTCGGCTCATGCAGGCAGGCCAAGTATTCGATCCCATCGTCACAGTCGAGGGAATACTGCGCCTTGTTGCGGGTCGTGCGCCGCTGATAGGCTGCCTCATACAGCTTGTCCGCCTTCAGCTCGGCGGCCACTTCGTCGGAAACTTCGATGTATTCATCATGGGTGTACCAAGCGTAAAAGTCCTTCAGATTGATGGTCGTCATTTGTATTTCCTCCATTCAGTTCATGTGTGGGTGGGTGAACAGAACGGAGGAGCGGCGGGGATCGACAGCCGGGACTATCTGCTTTGGGACAATTTGTCCCAAGGTGCAGGCACATAAAAACGCCCGCACAGCATGACGCTATGCAGACGCAAGCAAATAAAATTCGTGTTACATGATGTTTAGTTTCACTTTCGAGGCCGGACTGCTCCGATGGAGGGGCTATGCTTTTTTTAGCTGGTGCAGATCATGAACGCTATGGAAAAGTAAAATGGACACGGCAGATTAACCTCCAATCGGCTACCGTGTCCCTGCAAGTCGTCATCAGTTTGTGCAAGCGCAGAGAAACGGCGGCTCTGAAATTCAAAGCCGCCGTTTCATATAGGCGTGTTGATGGGACTGCTGCACGACGGCTTTTTTTCTTTTGCCGTCGTGCAGCAGATTTGGCAGAGTTAGTGCAACGCTTTATTACAGGTTATAGTTAATTTATTCATACTTCTTTCCAACCACATATATTGGCAACAGCACACCGCAAAGGAACATAGCCAAGAAAACATATTTCCCTATGTTTTCCCATACATCTGCTACAATGCTGCCCGCCACGATGTTGATAATCGGGAACAGTATCATACACAGGCACAAACTCAAGCGGAGAGTTCTCACAATATGTGGCCAGTTGCGATTATTGAATTTTACTCCCGGCACATTCATGCGGAATGGGCCATCATAAAAAATGTTTACACTGTTTTCATCATAAAAGCTTGATAACTTAGTGCGGACGAAGCAGCAAAAGTACGCGCCGAATACCGCACTTAGAAGCGCAAGTGTTTCCAAGGTCTCCATGCAGGGCTGCGCCGTTGTATAGTTCAGAAATGTACCGATACAACAAATCAAAAGGGAAAATCCGTAAAAGACAATCCACTTGCTCTTTACATGATATGCCCTTTCAGGGCTTTCGTCCGCATAAGTGATTGCCGTCTTAACAATATCCTCAACCTTATCAGGTTTTAGTACATCATTGTTCGGCAATCTCTCACACATTAAAAGTTCCGTAACGGAAACATCCAACAGATTTGCCAGCGGGATCAATAGAACGGTATCGGGCAAGCTAACTCCCGTTTCCCATTTGCTTACAGCCTTATCAGATATACAGAGTTGTTCTGACAACTCTTTTTGAGTGATTCCTTTTTCTTTGCGAAGTGCGGCGACAAATGCGCCAAATTTCTTCTTGTCAATATTGAACTTTGATTTTGGCCTCCTGTGATTGCTAAGAGCATTATCGCTCTAACGCTGCCATTTAGCAACCGAATGGCAAGCGAGTATATCATTTTGGATGTTGAATAATAGTAGAGTTGTGATATTTCTTTCGTGAAAGGTACACTATTGTTTATTTTATCATTACAGTATCACAAGTTCAACTGTGTACATGAAATGAAAAATGAGTACGAATGAAATGTAACACCGTTCAAATACTATCACCCGAAATGTAAAATTACATTAGGTGGTGATGACATGAAGAACGAAAAAAGCGAACGCAAATTTGATTTTCGTCCGATGGGGCTTGCAATCAAGAAAGCTCGCGAGAAGAAAGGCATGACACAGGAGCAATTGGCTGACATCATCGGGCGGGACACTCGTACTGTCATGTACCACGAAAACGACGGTCAACATCCGAGCTTAGATATTTTCTATCAACTGGCAACCATGTTCGACCTGTCAGTAGATGAATACTTCTACCCCGATATGGGAGCCGATGAAGCCACAAAGAAGCGGATCAACATTCAACTTAATTCTCTCAACGAAAGCGAACTGCGGCTCGTTGAGGGTATTATCAATGCAATCATAGAAAACCGTGAAACGGAGGGAGCGTAAGAAACGGCGCTGCCTCCGTTTTTTCGTGGGGTTTCCGGGGTACGCACTAACGGCAAGCAGGGCAAGTGTAGCCACACTTGCTATTTTTGCATCCCGGCGGGCTGCAAAAACGCTTGTTGGGGAGCCTCCCCAAACCCGGCTTTGGGACTTTTTGTCCCAAAGTAATTTGTCTGCGTCACCGTGCGCTATCGCTCCTGTTCCTTTTGGCGCTGGCTGTCCGTAACGCCCAGCAGATGGTCAATGTTGGCCTTAACCGCCACGGCCTGCCGCATTTTCTCCTGCGCCGAGCGGTACTCAATATAGAGCGCCTTTTTCCGCGCCGCCAGTTGGCGGCGTTTTTCTTTTAGCTCTGTCATCGTGGGCAGTTTCTCTCCGCCCAGCAGCTCTCCCATTGTGGCCTTGGCCGCCCGGTAGTCCGCCAGCTCCGCCTCATGCTCGGCAAGGTATTTCCGGCTGTACTTGGCGGCCTTGTACCCATCAAAGACAGGGCGGGTCTTGGCGTACCGCACCACGGCTCCCATCAGTTTGGATGTTGTGGACAGGTCAGCCTCCGTCCGCCGGAGCTGCTCGGTCAGGGAATGAAAACGGGAAACGGCGTCCTCGGCCTTGGCAGAGAGCTGGTCATACTCGGTGATATTCTGCTCCTGCATGAATTGAAGCGCCGCCGCCATCTGCTTGAGGTTATAAACCTTTGCCCACCGCGCATAGGCCGCGCCTTTGCCGGATCGTAGCCGTCCCCGAGGGTGGATGCCCGCAACCGGGTAGCCCGCTCCTGCCCCGGAACAAGAAAAGAGATCGTACCGCCGCGCCCATGCTTGACCGTGAAGCCGGACGCCTCCATGAGCCGGAGGAAAGCGTCAAAATCGGCGGGGCGTTTTGCAAGAGCTTCATTTATGGCACGCCGCAGCTGTTTCTTGTATGAGGGCTTCTGCTCTGTCCCCAGCCATGCCCCATAATGGAGAAAGCGTCCCTTGCTGTGCAACTTAGGATCGGTGATGACGGACAGATCATTTTCAAGGCAAATGCGGTCAGAGAGCCGCCGCACCGCACGGCCAGAGCCGATGAAGTCCCGGAACTTCCGGGTGCAGTCCAGCGAGGTCGAGTTATAATAAATGTGATTGTGGATGTGTGCCTTGTCCGTGTGAGTGGCAACGAAAAAGGCATACTTGCCCTTTGTCCAGCGCATCGCCGTTTCATAGCCAATGCGGTTGGCCTCCTCCGGCGTGATTTCCCCGGGCTTGAATGACTGGCGGATCTGATAGCATAGCACATCCGCATCCCGCCGCTGCTCCCGGCCTGTGGTGGCCTTGTACTTGGCCTTGCTTAATAGGAACTCAGCATCGGCGGTCATGTGGTCGCAGCCGTAGGACGAGATCAACTCGCCGCCCTCGGTCTTGTCCGGGTTTTGCCCGTAGTCAAACCGCTCTTTCAAGGACTGCGCGATGGTTTCGCCCTTGCTGATTTTGTGCTTCTTGTAGTAGGTCGTGGCCGTAGGCAGCCCTCCTTCCGATATGACAAACGGCGGCTGTGGTCAGCCGCCGTCGTTTCAGCTTTGGGACATTTTGTCCCGAAGTTATAACACGATGAGAACAAATACTATTTGTTGAAAGTATTGATTAATTGTGGTATGCTTTTGTTAAAAGTCAATCTATGGAGGGATGAATAATGCCTAATATAAGTGCGGAAGAATCGTTATTGTTACAATGTTTGGCTACAACTTCTCTTTTAGGTGAACTGAGTAATGCTAAATTTCTTGAAAGCGATTATTATAAAAGGTTAGCGTTTGGCAACGGAGAAATAAAAAAGGTTCTTACAATATCCGGGCTTGGGAATCCGGCAACAATGCAAATGATGTTGTATGCATTGCTGACCATTCCAAGGGAAATCTTATCAAGAACAGCGTATAGCGTGTTAGAGACCTATATCGAGAGAATAAATCCCCTTGTTTGCCATTTAGTTGAGGAAGATACTTCTTCAAGCTATGATGGCGAAGAAACTCGTGCGAATATAGATTATTTTCGCCATATAAGGAATGCTATTGCACATTCCAAATGTAGTTATCTTAGTAAAGGTGGCAAGAACTTTGTCGTTTTTAGTGACAGTAATCCAACAGAATCCAAGGCTTGCTTCATAAAAATGGAATGCTATAAAGTTGGCCTTATTTTAATGGAATTGCAAAGACTCATCATGGAGTATTACAATCATAAGCACCCAGAATAACCTCCAACATATCTCGATTTTTACGCCTTTAGGCTATTTTGTCCCAAAGTATCAGCCGGTGATGAAATCCCGCAGGGCAAAATTGGCCGTGTGCAGCTTGTCCACCAGCCACTCAGCGATGGCAGGAACGCCAAAGGGAGAAACGAGGAACGCAAGGACGAGGAACACGATTCCGCCCACCGTTTGCCCGCCGATGAACAGGATCAGGGAGAGCAGCGTCAGCACAATGCAGCCTAGCTCGCACACGGCGGATGCCACACAGAACAGAAATGTGACCATAGCGGTCAGCAGGGACAGCGCCACCATCACGGGGGCGGCAAGGATTTTGAGAACGATCATAGCAACTACCTCCATTAAAAAATCGGGTTAGTTTGTCCTTCTACCCATATTTTACCGCTGGGGAAATAGGCACGCAAGGATGTCGAACAAGCTATGTTTTGAGAAACAATTATAGCCATTCAAGCACATAAGTGATATAATTCTAAATAGTGAATTGGAGGTGTGACAATGGCAAGCAATCGAGATGACTTCAAGGCAAAAACCATCGATATTATGGCTAAGCGCGTCGGCTATCGGTGCAGTAACCCTAATTGTAGGAAACTGACTTGTGGTGCAAATGATGATCCCGAAAACTATTCTAACATTGGTGTAGCAGCTCATATTTGCGCTGCGGCTCCCGGCGGAAAGCGTTACGATACGAATATGACTTCTGCGGAACGCAAGGACATTCAAAACGGCATTTGGCTGTGCCAGTCATGCTCCAAGCTGATTGATAGCGATGACATTCGATATACAGTTGACTTGCTTCATAAATGGAAACAGCTCTCCGAAGAAGCCGCTATTTTAGAGCTGGAATCTGCTTCACCCGCCCAAAATACAGAACAGGATATTTCATTGATTAAATTCTATGTGCAGTGCTTTGACCGCCCAGCCTTCCAAGATGATATTCGGCAGGAAGGGCGTATGGAGGACTTTGACCGAGCAATCGAAGATACAATTATTGCTCTAAATACAGGTGTTCTCCGCACACGGGATGGTGACATAATTAAGCAAGCAGATGGAAAGGCTTTTGTGCAGAACCCGGAATGGCGAGAAAAATTGTATAATGTAGTGGATATTTTAACGGCTATTCGCAGGCGGTTAATGATAGCGGAGCATGACCATGTTTACTCGTTTTATAGTGACAACGGCTATGATGGGATGTATTGCTTTAATGACCGGGAACTGGAAGAATGGTTTAATTCTTCGCGGGAGGAAATCTTAAAAATAATGTCCTCGATTTGCCGAGAAATCGGAGTGCATGAGCTTCGCTTTTCACGCCGCTGCTATCGTTGGTAAAAGAATCAAAACCACCGGTTCAACCGGTGGTTTGACCAGGCCCTATAAGGGCCCCATACTTGTGGTAACCCTCTAAAGAGGGTGTTGAATAGTCTGACAACCACATCATTATTTCTGCAGTTCCCTACTCGGGGACTGTTTTTTTTACAGCTTTTTACTCGCTGCTTTTACCCGTAAACGGGTCTACAAATTCCTTTATGCTTAACTGGTCATTCATAATATCATCCTGCAATTGATTATGAATGTACTCTTTAATCGCACCTTCGTACTTTCCAACTGTATCTACATAATATCCTCTAGCCCAAAAGTGTCGATTTCCATACTTATACTTAAGATTTGCATGTCGATCGAATATCATCAAGGCACTTTTGCTCTTTAGGTATCCCATAAAGTATGATACACTTATATGCGGTGGAATCTCCACCAGCATATGTATGTGATCTGGGCAGCACTCTGCTTCTATAATTCGTACTCCCTTCTGATCACACAACTGCCGTAATATCTTCCCTATATCAGCTTTCACCTGCTTATATATCGCCATTCTTCGATATTTCGGTGCAAATACGATATGATATTTGCATCTCCATTTAGGTCAGTTTACAAGGAACTACACGCAGACCGTGAAACGGGCTGCTGACAACAAACGGCGCTATGCTCCCGGCTGGGTGCATAGCACCTGTTTGTTGCGGGGGTTTCCAAAGGGGGCAGCGCCCCATTTGGCACACGACTTTGCGGAGCAAAGTGTAGTGTGTTATACGCTCTGTCGGCGTTGCCCTGAAAATACCGTTGCCGCCGGGGAGGGCAAGGGCATTTGACGCGGCAGGAAAGCAGGGCTTTGTTTGGGGCTGGTAAGCCGGAAACAAAGGGCTGATTTCAGCAGCAGACAGGGCGTATTATGAAAGCCCCCGTCCCTCGTCCTCCGCCCCCGGCCTATGGGACAAAAAGTCCCAAAGCTCTGGACACCGTGACCAGATGTGTGGCCACACTCCGGGAAAAGTAGCAGGACGGCAGGAAACCGTCAAGGCTGAAATGAATGGGCTGACGCCCGGCCTTGACCGTTCCCCGCCGCCCCGCTGGATGGGTGGACAAGGTGGCCAATCCCTAAAAGTGTTTGGCCGCACTCGTTCATTTTGGGGCCTTTCTTCTCCCAAAATTGAAATGGGCGGGAAAGCCCTAAAATGGCTTTCCCGCCTTGATTACCCATTAGCAAAGACGGGCGAGACTGTCAACGGCGGCGCTGAAAGCGCCGTTCATCTTGACCGTTGACTGGCTCGCCTGGCTTTGCTACTGCCCGTAAGAGATGGAAAAACAAGATGGAAAACAAGGTTAAAAATGGTTGACAAGTCTATCGGATGTGTGTTATACTGTGCGACAGTTTGAGATTGGAAGGAGGCTTACGTGTGTTAATTTGTGTACGCTAATAAGCAATAAAAAGTAGAAGTACCTTTCCACATGATGGTGGGCTTTTTTTGCGTGCGTATGCAAAGGAACACGTAGGTTTGACACGAGCAGTCTTTGAACTGTATCGTGGTGTTTTTTCGTGCTTTGTTGTTATGCAGGCGTCTGCCCTCTCTGTGGGACAACGCCTGCTTTTTATTGCAGAAACAAAGGAACAATGCAATAAAAAAGGAGGTTCGCATTATGACCCAAAACAACAATTCATGGAGAAAAACTTATTTTACACTTCTTGCCGGACAAGCAATATCCTTTATTAGCAGCGGTATTTTGCAAATGGCCATTATCTTTTATTTGGTTGCGAAAACTAATTCTGCAATCATATTGACGGCGGCAACACTGATTGGATTTTTGCCGCAAGCCTGTTTAGGCCCGTTTGCAGGTGCTTTTGTTGACCGGCACAGCCGTAAAAGCGTAATGATTGGTGCGGATTTGATAATTGCCGCCGCTGGCGGTATTCTGGCGCTGGTGGCGTTTTACATGGAATTGCCCGTATGGTCTATTATGGTTGTCCTGTTAATCCGAAGTGCGGGAACTGCTTTTCATTCTCCAGCATTCAGCGCAGCAACACCTATGATTGTGCCAAAAGAGGAACTTACAAAATGCGCTGGTTACACGCAGACCATGCAAGCAGTAAGTGCGATTATCAGTCCAGCTGCCGCAGCGTTTTTATATGCTGTTTGGCCTCTTAATGCAATTATATTGTTAGATATTGTGGGTGCAATCCTTGCCTGTGTGACTGTTGCGATTTCGTCCATACCAACGCCTGAACTATGTCCAGAAACGAAAAGACAACAGTTTTTACAGGATATGAAAGAGGGGTATGTGGTATTAAAGCAAAACAGGGGCCTCTTTGCTCTGCTCTGGATTGGTGTAATTTATATGTTCTTTTATATGCCAATCAGTACGCTTTTTCCTCTCATCTGTATGTCATACTTCAAAGGAACACCGGCCCATGCCTCTGCCGCTGAAATTGCTTTTGCGGTTGGTATGCTGCTTGGCGGAGTCATTCTGAGCATTTGGGGCGGTTTTAAGAAACGGCGGTACACCATCGGTCTTTCCGTTCTCCTGATGGGCGTTAGCAATATGCTCTCCGGGCTTTTGCCGCCAGACGCATTTCTTGTCTTTGTTGTGTGCTGTACTGTTATGGGAATTTCCGCTCCATTTTACGGTGTGCAAAATGCGATTTTTCAAGAAACGGTCAAACCAGAATATCTGGGGAGAGTTTTTTCTCTACTGACAAGCGCCGCTTCCCTCGCCATGCCGTTTGGCCTTGTCATTTCCGGGCCTCTGGCGGAGCGGCTGGGAGTTGAGAAATGGTTTGTCATTTGCGGAATTGGCATTATCATCGTTGCGCTTGCCGTATTTTTACTACCCGGTTTGAGAGAGATTGACAATACGCAATAATCAACTGCACCTTTTTCTATTACTAAACAAAATGCCTGGATGGTGGTTCTGAAAAACCAGAACCGCCGTTCAGGCATTTTTTATCTTCGTCCTCTCTGCGGTTTTGGATTCTTCAGCAAGTCGGATTTTTCCGCAATCTTTTTCAGCCACTTCCGTTCTTCTACTGACAGCTTCCTAAAATTCAGCTTGAGCCGTTTGCAGATAAACGCCAAGTACGCTTGTTCCGTGTCGCTGTCCTGGCTGACGATTTCACCAGCAGTTTCCAGCATTTCTTTTAGCGGGTTATCCTCTGGGACGCTGAAAAAATCGTCCTTGTGTGTTTCCCGCAGAGCAAGGGCAATCCCGTTTATGTCCCGTTGTATCACATAGCGGCAAAACTCGTCCTCATCAATATGGGCGGTGATAAGCTGTCTTAACTGCGTATCACTCATGCCAGGATTATGCTTTTTTATAACAGTTGCGCTCATCGTGTCCACTATGGCGTTTGCACCCTGCGCCTGTTTCAGTGCCGTTCCGTTCACATAGATTTCAAGGTCAGCCATCAGCCGGGGGAAATCCGGGTGCGCCGCCAGCTCACACAGCAGGGTATTGTCTATCCTCCCGCTTTTCAGCAGGTCAATCATTTCATCACTCAAACGCAGGTCTGCAAGATCGGCGTTTGGGTGATTTTTCATTTCAGACAGCCCCAGCAGATAATCAGCGGTCACACCGTAAAACTTCGCCAGCCGGATAAGGGCATAGTGGCTGATGTCCTTGAAGTCTTCCGTTTCGTAACTGCCCAGCGCAGACTTGGAAAGCCCGGTCTGCTCCGCAAGCTGCCCCAGCGTCAAGCCACGCTCCACACGTAGGTCTTTTAATCGCTCTTGTATGGATAAAGACATATTCACCCTCCTTGCTAGCTCAACGAAAGAGAAGCCGTTATGCTATGTACTATGCTCATAGCATAACGGCATAGGCATTTACAGTTTTATTTTACCATTTGCTACATCTTCACGAAATTTATCAACAAGCTTCGCTGTCAGCTTGGATTTACCGTAGTGTTCAAGTACAAAAGTACGATAACTTTTTCCATCTACAAGCACATCACTTTTTCTGGTCAACAACCAATTTCCGTTACCTCCTCCCTGTTCTCTAATATTCCAGTCTTTCCCATATCTTTTATAGATTTCATCTTTTTTACCTTGAACAGACATTGATTCGCTTGGAATATAAACAATTTGCATAATAGCTCCTCCTTTATTTTGTGCAAGAAGACCAGAAACCTGAATTTGTCTTTTATCTTTTTTTGATTATATCACAAATCCGAGAGCGTGGAAATAGGGAGTTTTTCAGGCTGATTTCCTACCTCTTGGATATACGGCACAGGCGGTCAAAAAGGTGTAGACTTGGGATAGTTCATCGATGGACAAGCACCTTGGAAACAGAACACGCCAAAGAAAACGGAGGGACGCATGAGCAAAAGACCCTATCAACACCTGCCGCCGCTGGAACACAGGCCGGACGGCTCCCCCTACCGCATAACCCCGCCCCAGAAGAGACGAGCCAGCGGCCTGATACGCCGGGAGTGCTGCAACTGCGAGGACGGAAACTGCCTTGCGCTGGACGATGGCGACACCTGCGCCTGTCCGCAGATGATTTCGTTCTCCGTCTGCTGCAAGTGGTTCCGCTGGGCGGTCTTGCCGCTGGACAGGACGCTGGAAGCGGAGATTTACCGGGACAGGGACTTGAAACGCTGTGCGGAGTGCGGCGGTGTGTTCGTCCCGAAGTCCAACCGGGGCAAATACTGCCCGGACTGCGCCGCCAGAGTTCACAGGCGGCAGAAAACAGAAAGTGAACGGAAAAGGAGGTCTGCTGTGGACAGTTAAGAGCGGGAAAAGCCTTGATTTGCAAGGCTCCGCAAGCCCTCAACCGGGGCGGCTGGTATCATTTATCATTCGCCCCGGAAAACGGGCCTCTAACCGTCCACAAAACACGCTATGACAAACACGATTTATATTCACCAGCCGGAAAAGGCGTTCAGTTTCACCCGGCTCCCCAATTTCCTTTTTGAAGCACCCACATTCCAGCCCTTGAGCAACGAAGCGAAGGTGCTGTATGCCTTTGTCCTGCGCCGGGCGGAGTTGTCCCGGAAGAACGGCTGGGCGGACGAGTACGGGCGGGTCTACCTGTACTACCCCATCTGCGAGGTGGTCGCTTTGCTCCGCTGCGGGCGGCAGAAAGCGGTCAACACCCTGCGGGAGTTGCAGTATGCGGGGCTGGTGGAAATCCAGAAACAGGGCTGTGGAAAACCCAACCGCATTTACCCGAAATCCTATGAAGCGGTTCCAAACACCGACTTCAAGAAATCCGGTTATGGTACGCCGGAGGGCTGAAAACCGTACTTGGCGAGTACGAAAATCAATCCTCTTGAAGTACGGAAATCTGACGGTATATAGAAATACAGAGATTAAAACCATCTATTTACATTCATTCCATTCCAATCCTATCAGAGATATTTTCGGCGGGAAAACCCGCCGGAAAGGAATGGAATGGGGAAAGGAGTTCAATGGCACAACACGCAATTTTGCGATTTGAGAAGCACAAGGGCCACCCGGCGGGGCCGCTGGAAGCCCACCATGAACGGAAAAAGGAGCAGTACGCCAGCAACCCGGACATTGACACCAGCCGGAGCAAGTACAATTTCCACATCGTCAAGCCGGATGGCCGCTACTACCATTTCATTCAGAGCCGCATCGAGCAGGCCAGATGCCGCACCCGCAAGGACAGCACTCGGTTTGTGGACACGCTGATTACCGCCAGCCCGGAGTTTTTCAAGGGCAAGTCCCCAAAGGAGATAGCGGCCTACTTCCAGAGGGCGGCGGACTTCCTCATTGACCGGGTGGGCCGGGAGAACATCGTTTCGGCTATGGTACACATGGATGAAAAAACGCCCCATCTGCACTTGGTCTTTGTGCCGCTGACAAAGGACAACCGCCTGTGCGCCAAAGAAATTATCGGCAACCGGGCCAATCTGACGAAGTGGCAGGACGATTTTCACGCCTGTATGGTGGAGCAGTACCCCGACCTGGAGCGTGGGGAAAGCGCCAGCAAGACGGGCCGGAAGCATATCCCCACCCGGCTGTTCAAACAGGCGGTCAACCTCTCCAAACAGGCGAGGGCCATTGAAGCGGTTCTCTCCGGCATTACCCCGCTGAACGCCGGAAAGAAGAAAGAGGAAGCCCTCTCCATGCTGAAAAAGTGGTTTCCGCAGATGGAGAACTTCTCCGGGCAACTGAAAAAATACAAGGTCACAATCAATGACTTGTTAGCGGAAAATGAAAAGCTGGAAGTCAGGGCAAAGGCCAGCGAAAAAGGCAAGATGAATGACACGATGGAACGGGCGAAGTTAAAAAGCGAACTGGACGATATGCGGCGGCTGGTTGACCGTATCCCGCCGGAGATTTTAGCGGAACTGAAACGGCAACAGCGGCAGCATGGAAAGGAAAGGTGATCTTATAAGTAATATCAGATACAAAAAGGAAATCGAAATCGTGACTTTTCAGGGAAAGGAAATCACACTGGAAAATCTCTCCCCGGTGTTCACGCCGGAACAGGAAGCAGCCAAACGCCGGGAACTGGAACAGCAGCTTTATGAGGTGTTCCGCAAGTACGCCGACAAGCGGGAGAGTGAGGAAGCCGGGACATAAGGTTTTCCAAACCCATCATTGATTTGCGGGGCTGCTGGCGGTATAATAGAACTGTCAGCAGCTCCGTTTCTTTTTTAAGAAAAGGAGCGACAATATGAACAATCGGATAGACGCAATCTATGCAAGACAATCGGTAGACAAAAAGGACAGCATTTCCATTGAAAGCCAGATTGAATTTTGCAAATACGAGTTGAAAGGCGGTAACTGCAAGGAATACACAGACAAAGGGTACAGCGGCAAGAACACAGACCGTCCGAAGTTTCAAGAACTGGTGCGGGACATCAAGCGGGGCTTGATTGCAAAGGTCGTGGTTTACAAGCTCGACCGTATCAGCCGTTCCATTCTGGACTTTGCCAACATGATGGAGCTGTTCCAGCAGTACAATGTGGAGTTTGTGTCCTCTACGGAAAAGTTTGATACCTCCACGCCGATGGGACGGGCCATGCTGAATATCTGTATCGTGTTCGCCCAGCTTGAACGGGAAACGATACAGAAGCGGGTAACGGACGCTTACTACTCCCGCAGTCAGCGGGGCTTTAAGATGGGCGGGAAAGCCCCTTACGGCTTCCATACGGAGCCTATCAAGATGGACGGTATCAACACAAAGAAGCTGGTGGTAAACCCGGAGGAAGCGGCCAATATCCGGCTGATGTTTGAGATGTACGCCCAGCCCACAACTTCCTACGGGGACATTACCCGGTACTTTGCCGAACAGGGGATTTTGTTCCATGGCAAAGAGCTGATACGCCCCACGCTGGCGCAGATGTTACGCAATCCTGTCTATGTGCAGGCAGACCTTGATGTGTACGAATTTTTCAAAAGTCAAGGTACAGTCATTGTCAATGACGTTGCCGATTTTACGGGCATGAACGGCTGCTATCTGTATCAAGGGCGAGATGTAAAGGCCAGCAAGAAAAACGACTTAAAAGACCAAATGCTGGTACTGGCTCCCCATGAGGGTATCGTCCCCTCCGACACCTGGCTGACCTGCCGCAAGAAGCTGATGAACAACATGAAAATCCAGTCTGCCCGGAAAGCCACCCACACATGGCTGGCAGGAAAAATCAAGTGCGGGAATTGCGGGTATGCTCTTATGAGTATCTACAATCCCTCCGGCAAACAGTATCTCCGCTGCACGAAACGGCTGGACAATAAAAGCTGTCCTGGCTGTGGGAAAATCATCACTTCGGAACTGGAAGCGGTTGTTTATCAGCAGATGGTAAAGAAGCTGGCAAGCTACAAGACGCTGACAGGAAAAAAGAAAGCGGCAAAGGCAAACCCGAAAATCACCGCCCTGCAAGTGGAACTTGCCCATGTAGACAGCGAGATTGAAAAGCTGGTGGACAGTCTGACGGGGGCAAACAATGTCCTGTTCTCCTATGTGAATGTGAAGATAGCGGAACTGGACGGGCGCAAGCAGGAACTTCTGGCAAGGATAGCGGAGTTGACTGTGGAGGCCATCAGCCCGGAACAGGTCAGCCAGATTTCCGGCTACCTCGATACCTGGGAGAATGTATCTTTTGATGACAAGCGGCGTGTGGTGGATTTGATGATCACCACCATAGCCGCCACAAGCGACAGCTTGAACATCACATGGAAAATCTGACTGGCGGCACCCCTCCCGTCAGATACCTACCCTGTGTAGTCCCTTGTAAACTGTACTTTAGAATGTGATAAACTATTCACATCGTTCATAACGACGAAACCTCCTTTGCTTTCTGTTGTGGTTGCCAGACCTTTTCTAGTATAGCACAGGAGGTTTCGACTTTTCTTTAAGATTTTTTTATCAACCACTCGTTGAACGAGTGGTTTTTATCATGCCTATTCGGCGCCAACAAAACCGTGGACGCCGTGTCCGGCGGTATGGGCAAGACGCTTGACCGCACCGGGCTTTTTCGGCGGCTTCTGCTTTGCCAGCTTCTCCCGGTCGGCGTCCAGCTTCTCACCCCGGCGCTCCATCCGTAGCTTGGACGCCGCCGTCTGCTCCTGCCGGCTTTTTCTGCGGAACTTGGACTTCGGGACATTTTGTCCCGAAGTGGGGTTACTCGTCTGTTCGCTCATGGGCAAGATCCTCCGGGCGGGTCGTCAGCAGGTCATAGATCTCCCCACGGGGGAAACGGTCTACAAACGGGATGGTGACATTTCCATAGAACAGCAGGCCCTCGCCGGAATTGGAGTGCGTGATATAGGAGAGCTGATGCTCGGAAATGCCAAGCTGCTTTGCCAAGATCGCACGGTCGCTCTGCGCCTGCGACAGCAACACCATGAAATCCGTGTTGTCCAGAATGTTCTCGATCTCCCGGCTGGCCAGCAGGTCTTTCACATTCTGCGTCAGCGCCGAGGGAACACAGCCCTTTTTGCGGAGCATTTTCCAGACCGCCACAAAGTAGCTGGCCGTCAGCGGATCACGGAGCAGAATGTGGAACTCGTCAAAGTAGCACCAAGTCGCCACGCCCTCGGCGTGGTTGGCGTTCACCGCCGCCGTGACAAATTCGTTGGTGGTGTGCATGGCAATCTTGCGGAGGTTTTCACCCAAGCCCTTTAGGACAATGCAGACCACACGGGAATTGAGGTCAACATTGGTGGGATGATTGAACAGGTTGAGTGAGCCGGTGCAGTAAAGCTCCAGCGCCGTCGCCACCCGCCGCGCCTCCGGCTCGGGCTGGTGCAGCAGCTCCTCATACAGATCTTGCAGCAGCGGCGTTTTGGCCGTTTCCAGTCCCAGCGCCATCTCCCGGTACACCAGCCGCACACAGCGGTCAATGACGGTTTTCTCGATGGGCTGCAAGCCCTCCTTGCCGCCCACGATCAGCTCACACAGGGACAGCAGAAAATCCGCCTTCATGGAAAGCGGACTGTCCTCGTCGTTGATGTTCATTTGCAAATCCATAGGCGAAATGTGGTGCGGGCTGTCCGGGGCAATCTCAATGACCTGTCCGCCCAAGCGCCGCACCAGCGGGGCATATTCACCCATCGGGTCGACCACGATAATACGGTCATTGGTAGCGAGGAACACATTGATCAGCTCCCGCTTGGCGGCAAAGCTCTTGCCGCTGCCCGTAGAGCCGAGATACATTCCGTTTGCGGACTTCAGCTTTTTGCGGTCAGCCATAATGACATTGTTGGAAAGCGCGTTCATACCGTAGTAAAGCGCCTGCCCGTCCATGCGAAGCTCCCGGGTCATAAAGGGAATGAAGATGGCCGTGGAGCTGGTGGTCATGCCCCGCTGAATCTCAATGCCGTTATAACCCAGCGCCAGCGAGGACACAAAGCCCTGCTCCTGCTGCCAGTCCAGACGGCGCAGAGCGCAGTTGTATTTCTGTGCGATGCCGCTCACCGTGAACACATCGTTTTCCAGCCGCTGCCGGGTGGGAGCGAGGTTCACCACCGTAAAGGTCAGCAGGAACATTCGCTCGTTGCGGCTTTGCAGGTCGGAGAGCAGCTCGGCGGCGTCCTTGGAAAAGGTAATGAGGTCGGGCGGCAAGATCTCCATGTCGTACCCGGCACGGACGGCCTTTTTCTGCTCCTCTGCCTTCATGCGGCCTATGTCGGAGATCTTTCCCTTGATCGTCTTAATGGCCTTGAGCTGGTCTACCGTCTGAATGTGCATGGTGACGGTCAGCTCGGCGTCCAGCTCCAAAATCTCCGCCAGCAGCTTATCCGAAAGCTCCGACGCCATGATCTGCAAATAGGACGCCGCGCCCCACATCTGGCCGACACGGAAAGTCCGGCTCTGCCGGAAATCGAAGCTGTCCGGGGCGATGTAGTCCTTCGTCCCCATGCCCGTCTTGGGAATGTCTTTCCACGCAAAGCGGAACGGCTCACGCCCGCCGGGATGCATCTGCCCATGCAGCACCGCCAGCCGATCCCGGCCATCCAGCGGGCGGGACTGGACGCCCAGCCGTTTCAGATTGCCCATGACATCCACCTCCACGCGCCCCAGCCGTGGACGCGCCTCTGCCACGCCCTCGGCGGGTAGGCCAAAGGTGATGTACTTATACCGTTCAATGCCGTTATTACTCTTGGCGATCTGGCCTTTGAGCATTTCCACATACTCACCCCGGATACTGTTGAAGGCATCCTCCTGTGCCGGGATATTCACCTTGTAGCGGTTGGCGTTGCGGCTGCGGCGGTTGACAAAGGAAAGCTGGAACGGCAGGGAGCTGTCAAAATAATTCAGGCACGCGCTCCACCCGCTGATAATGGCAGTCTGATCCTCCGTGGACGCCACGGCATAATTGATGTCCTCATATTCCAGCGTCTTTGTGTAAAGCCCGCCGGGGATTTGGCAGATCCCGTCTGGGTGCATGGCGATATAGGGAATGGTCTGCTGGGCGGACAGCGCCCGGTGCTTATTTCCGTTTTTCTGCTTTTTTGCTTTGCTCAATAGGCTCCTCCTTTCGTGCAAATGGGGCATAGATATTTTCCGTTCGGTACGGTCGGATGCCGGGGCGGGTAAACTTGACCCGGATGATGTTGCGGATCACCTTTTCAAAGGGCAGGCCGTCCTTTTCGTACATGGCAAGCAGAAACGCCGGGAGCATGATCGCCAGCATAGCGAACAGCGCCCCGGTGTTGCCGATGGCCTGCCGGGTCAAAAGGTAGGTGGGAACGCCGATAGCCGCCCCAATGCCGAAGCAGATAAGCTGGCGCTTGGTGAGGTTGAACGCGATCTTTGTCTTGATCTTGGAAAGGTCGTTCGGGACATTCACATAGGGCATCAATCTGTCACCTCCAGTTTGGGACAATTTGTCCCAAAGTCCGGGATTGTCGGCTCCACCTCGTTGCCCCACACATCCCAGCCGGAAGAGGTCTGCCGTGCGAACAGCTCCACGCGGGGCAAATCGCCCATGAGGGCAACGATCTTATCACGGGTTTCGTCCGGCTTTTTGCTGTGGGCTTCGATGGGCGAAATGATAAACTGGTGGATGTCGGCGGCCTGCCGCTTCGGATGTCCCTTGGTCGCCAGCAGGCAAACCTCGGCGTTGGCCCTCGTCCAGAAGCCCAGCCCATAAAACCAGCTATCCGCCTTGCGGTTTTTCTTCAGCCAAACGAACGCCACGGATTTATAGGTGAAGCCCCATGCACGGATGAGCCGCAGAGCCTCCGGGAGCTGGGGAAAGGTTGCCCACATAAAAAGGGCGCTGTCCTTGGCCGCAAGTTCGGCCACAGGCAGCGCACACAATTCATCAATGCTCATGGTGGGGTAGTGATTTTCCGCCGCGCCCTGTACCTTCTTTGCAGAGTAGCGCCACGGCGGGTCAGCGTAAATGATGGGGTATTTTCCGATAGACACACACCTCCTTTAATGTGCGCTGAACACGCTGCGGGCGATGGAGCCGGTTTTGAACAGGCAAAAGCAGAGCAGCACAGAGTAGCCCATGCAGCCCCATATCGCGCCGATGGGGTCGCCGCCCGTGGCGATGCCCTGTATCAGCACCGCATAGATGGCAACGCAGACGAGAATCAATAGCCCTTGAAAGCCCACGGCAAACAGGGACTTCAAGTAGTTCTGTCCAGTATTGCCAAGCTCCCGGTTGGAGAGCGTGGCAACGGGGATGGGTGCTAAGCTGGTCAACAGGTATATTTCGATCATGCGGCCATAGACGATCACGAAGATCACAATATTGACCGCCCTCATGGTCACATGAATGAGCAGGGATTGCAGCCACAGCCCCAGCAGAGAGCCAAGCCCCAGCGTTTCCAGCGTGGCCTCCAAGTCGGCAAGCATGGCCTCCGAAATGTCCGTTGAACCTTGCACGATCCCGGCTGCGCTGGCGATCACGCTTTGGGACACATCGAACACGGCCATGACGATATTGAAGGTGTTGGACAAAATCAAAATGGCGCAGGCCGTTTTGAATATCCACTTGAAAAAGATCCAGTAGTCCAGATCATGCAGGTTGTTCTTCTCGATAATGAGCTGGATCAGCTCATAAGTGGCAACAAAGGTCAGCACCATTCCGGCAATCGGCAGGATCACCATTTCGGAAAGCTGTCGGATCAGGGAGAAAACCCCGGCGTGCCACGCCGCCGGGGTAGTCCCTACCTGTGCCGCAATCTCTCCGACCTGGGTATTGACGGTATCAAAAAGACCTTCGAGGTTTCCCATGATCCCGCCAATCAGAAGCTCTTTGAGCCAGTTTGTGAGCCAGTCGGTGAGAAAATCCATAAGCGCCTACCTTAAAACAGGCCAGACAGCAGAGGAATCAGTGTAGTGCCAATGACGATGATGCCGCCACCCGCCATGAGCTGTTTTATCCCCAATTAGGTGTAAAACTCTGCTCGATGGCGGGCGGCGGCGTACAAGAAATCTATATGGTGTTTTTAAGAGAACCGTCCCGGCGGGACAGGTCAGGCAGTGACCTGTTCCACCTCCGGGATGGGTTTGAGATTAAAATGAATTTCGATAGAAATGTGTCTTGTTTTATCTTCGTCTATGCGCTCATGCACGACGATTTCTTTGATTAAGCGGTTGAGGGTGGCTGCGTCCAGCTCTGTGATATTGGCGTATTCCTGAACGGCTTCCACCCATTGTTTTGCGTCATTGGCAAGCTGGACTTCATCGGACAGCCGCTTTCTGCCCTCGGACACTTTTGTTTTAAGCTCCGTCTGCTCGGTCTGTGTCTTTTCCAGCATGGTGTTGAAATTCTGCTCACTGATACGCCCTGCAATCATATCCTCATAAAGCCGCATTACCATTTTGTCCAGAACCTCAATCCGTTCCTCGTCCCTTGTAAGGGAGCGTTCCATTGCTTCCCGCTGTTCCCGCTGCTCGGCTTCACAGGTATTGGTCAGGCGGTCGGCAACCGCTTCCCCGTCCATCAGGGCAGCTCTGGCACATTCCCGGATTTTCCGCAGCACATGGCTGTAAAGGGTGTCATAGTCAATCCGGTGCTGGGTGCAGTGGTTCTTTCCAAAGGCATTGTAGGTCTTGCAGGAGTAAATCCGCTGGGGATGTTTTGCGTTTGTGTAGCGTATCGTCAGCGACTTCCCACACTCGCCGCATTTTATCAGTCCGGCAAACAGGCTGATTTCATTGGTCTGCCCCGGACGCTGGCGGGATTTCAGCTTGTTCTGCACAATATCAAAGCTCATGCGGTCAACCAGCGGTTCATGCTGTCCCTCCACCACAATCCAGTCCTCCGGCTTCTTTTCCCCAATCGTGCCGATTTTGAAACGGTAGTCCTTTTTCTGGGAAGCAATCGCCCCGGTGTAGACGGGATTCATCAAAAGGTCTTTGATAACGGAGAAGTCCCACATATACCGCCCGTTTTCCGGGTCTTTCTTTTCCCATTTGGTGCGGGTATTGCGAAGCCCCCGTTCCCGGTTCCACCATGTGGGGCAGGGGATTTTTTCTTCCTCCAGCCGTCTGCGGATATAGTTCGGACCATGACCGTTTAGGGCATATCCGAAAATCAGCCGCACAATCGGGGCGGTTTCCTCGTCAATAAGCAGATGGTTTTTGTCCTCCGGGTCTTTCCGATACCCAAACGGGGCAAGACACCCGGTAAACTGTCCTTTCTGCGCTTTCAGAAGATAAGAGGAATGGACTTTCTTGGAAATATCCTTGCTGTACATCTCGTTCAGGATATTCTTGAACGGGGCAATATCGTTGTTATCCCGCAGGGTGTCGATACCGTCATTCATGGCGATATAGCGGACACCGTTTCTTGGGAAAAAGTCCTCAATCAAATGCCCGGTTTGCAGATAGTTACGCCCCAGTCGGCTGAGGTCTTTCGTGATGACAAGGTTGATTTGCCTGCGCTCAATGGCTCTCAACATTCTCTGTAAATCAGGACGCTCCATATTAAGACCTGTGAAGCCATCGTCCTGATAGACTGCCACAACCTCCCATCCCTGCTTTTCGCAGTATTTTTCCAGCATATCACGCTGGTTTGCGATACTGGCACTTTCGCCTTGCAGGTCATCGTCCTTTGACAGCCTGCAATAGACCGCCGCACGATAGCCCCCGGCAAGTACCGAACCGATTGTTCTGTATTCCATTTCGTTCATCATAGCCATTTACCCACACAATCCAGACGGTATCTGGCTCTTTTGAACCTCATCTTCATTATACTTCAAAACTTTCTTTTTAGCAAGATATTCTTTCGTATTTGTCCTTCCATATTTCTGGGAAATCAGGCTGACGAACACATCGGTTGCGTCCAGTTCCCCGTCAAACACCGTTGTAACATGAATCTCTGTTTTGTTTTTTGCCATAGGCAGTTATCCTCCATACATGAAAATAACCAGACAGAGGGTGTCGGCAACGAAGTCCGGCAACGGGCTTCAAAAGACCTTGCAAACAATCTCAATCTGGCGATGGTTACTATTTATACTTTTCTTTTATTTTTCTGTTGTTTTGGTTGTCATAGGGGAGAAAAGCCGATAGTTTCGGGATTTTCCACGGCAACCGGCTCGGCAACGGGATAGCAACAGGGGGTGCAACGGGCTGTCATTTTCAGAATGGAAGCTCCATCTGTTCTGTGACCTCCACAAAACCGTCCATCGTTTTTTCAGACGGGTTGCCGAAGTCCGTTGCCGGGTTTTCACGCTCCCAGCCCTTTTGTCTGCCATATTCTGAAAACATTCTTGGGTTCGTGAAGTACCGCCAGCCGGAAATGCACTGGTTCATAATCTCGTTGATTTCCCGGATTTCCCATTGCTTCGGTTCGTCAAAGGCATGGTTCAAGGCTTCCTTGTAGAGCTGCTTGGAGCAGACCATGCTCCCGGTGTACTTATCAAGATACGCCTGTATCATTCCGGCTTTGGTGTCCTCCGGCATAAAATCCCGCTGGTGTTCTTTGAGATACCGCTGCATGGCGGGGCTGAAAGCCAGCTTGAACCTGCCGCTTCGGTAAATCTCCATCGCTTCCGCCCACATCTGCTCAATATAGGCTCTGGAAGCAGCTTCATCCTCCAAAATGTGAACCTCGGCTTGCTCCGGGTACACCATGACGGGGATAAAGCGGCGGTTGCCGGAACGGTCAAGGGGCAGGAAGTCAAGGGCATTGGAAGTGCCGCCAAACACGCACTGACGGGGGCGGTCTGCCGGGTGGGTTTCATAGGGTATCTTGTAAACCTCTTTCTGCCGGCTTAAAAATGACTTGATTTCCTCAATGCTCTTGGCATTGGCGGTTGCCATCATTTCCGACATTTCGATAATCCAGTGACCTTGCAGCTTGCGGTACACATTGTCATCGTCCAGCTTCCGCAAATCATCGGAGAACCACTCGTCCCGGATTGCCAACAGACGGAAGAAAGTGGACTTGCCAGCCCCCTGACCGCCGACCAGACAGAGCATGATTTCAAACTTGCACCCCGGCTGAAAGGCTCGTGAGATTGCACCCAGCAGGAACAGCTTCAACGCTTCATAGGTGTAATCGTCTGCGTCAGCCCCCAGAAAGTGCCGCAGGCAGAAACGGATTCGTTCTGTCCCGTCCCACACACGGGTATTGAGATAGTCCCGGATGGGATGGTACTTGTTTTCATTTGCCACAATCCCGATGGCGTTATCAATCTTTTTCTCATTGGTAAGCCCATAGGTTTCTTCCAGATAGAGAAGCAGATACTTCATGTCCGTATCGTTCAGGGCTGTGCTTTCCCTGTGGAAGCCGATGGGCTTTATGATGTCCTTGCGGTCGGTCAGGATGTTGTATGCGATAGCCCCGGAAAGCAGCGGGTCATGCTGGAATACGGTCAGGCAGTTCCGTATGCTCTGACGGACACCGCCTTTCTCGGTAGTTTCCAGTCCCACCTTGATTTCCTCAACGCTCTGGGGCGGCTGTATGGTGTTCATGGTGTTTTTTAGTTCTTGCTGCGTCTGCGGCTGCAAGCTCTGCCATTCGCTGTTCAAGCTGTATCACATCCTTTCCGTAGTCCGTAATCAAAGCCGCTTTTTCCTCCGTTTCCCCGAACAGCAGCACATCCAGCAGATATTCCACTTGGTCTTGCTTCTGTAAGGCTTCCACAAACCGGGGATGAAAGGCTTCCTCCGGGGAGTGCGGGGCATATTCCTTTCTCCATGCCCGGAGCAGGTGGAGATAGTCGGCAAGAATACGGAAGCAGCGGCTCTTTGCTTCCTGAAACTGTTCCTCCGGGGATTTCTGCCGGGGCTTTGGTTTTTTTGCCTTTCCCGGCGGTTTCCAGTCCTCATAGGAAAGCCCGAAGTCCTGTGCCAGTTGTACGGCGGCTTCTTTCTTTCCCAGCCCATACAGGGCGGCGGCAAAATCAATCACATCCCCATCAGCACCGCAGCCGAAGCAGTGGTAACGCCGATCCAGCTTCATGCTTGGGGTTTTATCGTTATGGAACGGGCAGCAAGCCATCCCGTTCCGACCTACATGGATTCCATAATGCTCCGCAGCCTGTCTTGTTGTGACGGACTGCTTCACAGCTTCAAATACATTCAAATCTATCCCTCCTTGAAAACAAAAAAGCACCTGACATTCTCTGATTGAAAATGGCAAGTGCCTGTTAAAGTTCCATATCCTGTTGTTTGTGTTTCGTCTGTGCCGGGACAGTTCTTTGTGCTTTTTTCTCGTCAGCCTTATCCTGCAAGACTTCCTTGATAAGCTGCTTCTTGGGCGGCTCTTTGCTTTCTTCTGTGCCGGGTGTAGCTTTCCGTACCCAGTAGCGGATGTCCCGCAGCTTCTTCAAATCAGCCTGTACCTCGGTCAAAGGTTCTTTCAGCTCTGCGATTTCGCTGAGAAGTTTTTCCTGCTCCTCTTGCAGCTCATTTTGGGTACTGTCCTTATCGTCCGGGTGCTTGGCAAGGTAGGCGGCGGCTTTCTCATACCGGGCAACCTCCGGGTGTTCCTGTTTGAATTTCTCCTTTGTTTTCTTAAAAAATATCTTCTGGTACTTCTCATAGACAGGTTTACATTCCTTGCAGTCCGTTCGGGCAGCAAGAATCCCGTCAATCACTTTGCTGCGGGCTTCCTTTGGCTTCATCTGACTGCGGTAATCGGAGGCTGATTTCCCGGAAGATTCCAGAAATGCTTCTAAGTCCTCCACAGTGGAAAGCCCCTTTTGCCGGAGATAGGACAGTGCTTCGCTGACTGCCTTTAAGTCCTGTGAAGTCCCCCGGTTCTGTCCAGCCCTTGTCCAGTCTTTCCGTTCTTCCTTTCGTATCTCCATATACTTCATCAGCAGATTAGGAAGAAGTGTCGCTTCCTCCGCCGCTTTTTGTGCAAGCAGCTCTTTCCGTTTTTCGCCCAGCTCGGTAATCCAGCCTTTGAGGTTTTGGATGAGCTGACGGATAGACTTCATCAGGCGGTTGGCGGCTTTGATTTCCCGGTTCAGGTTGCCGATATTCGTTTGGATACCCCGCTTTTCCATCTGCCGGACAGCAGCTCCCTCATGGACAGTAGGGATAATATCAAGCCCCTGTCTGGCATAAGAACGCAAGTCCACACGTTCCGGGCGGTCATTGGCTTCCAGATAGCGGTTCTGGATGACCTCCCATTTATGCCGCCAGATTTCGCAATACTTCTGGTCGTTCCAATCAACCGTATCCTCCTTGTGGCTTTTCCACCTGCCGGACGGAAGTTTTATCCGTTCCCCGTTTTCGTCAAGGTCATAAACCTTGCGGCTCTTGGGAAGCCATTTTCCATGTTCGTCCATTGCCCTCATAGTCAGCAGGACATGGGCGTGGGGATTGTGTCCCGGCGGATGGGGGTCATGGATGGCAAAGTCAGCAATCATGCCTTTGGAAACAAACTGCTGCTGGCAGAACTCCCGGACAAGGACAGCGTACTGGTCGGGCGGTATCTCTCTGGGGATGGTAAGCACCCACCGCCTTGCAAGCTGGGAGTTCCATTGCTTCTCCATCGCTTCGACTGCGTTCCATAAAATATTGCGGTCTGCATACTCCGGCGGGGCATTAGGTGGGAGCAGGATTTCATTGTGGACGATACCACGCTTTTCCGGGTAGTGCTTCACTTGCTGGTCGTATTCACAGAACAGCTTTTCGCCGCTTTGGTAAGCAGCGGCGGCAACCGCAGACTGCCGCTGGCTTCGCTGAACAATTGTGATTTCGTTGTGTGGACAGGGCATTTCGTGTCCCTCCTTTCTATGCTTGGCAGATGGGGTGGCGTTTTACCACCTCATTTTGGGCAGAAAAAAAGCAGGAGACCTTTTTCAGATTTCCTGCTCGGTGTGCCGCTGTGTGGGCGGCGGGTATTTAGTTGTAAAAGTTCGGGACAAGTTGACCCGATGTAAAGCTAACAAACTGAAATTTGACTTGCCTATTTTCTTAAAATCTCATGTGGAGCTTCTATTTCATTTGCCAAGGTATGCTCTGTTAATTCTGACATCAATTTCAATTTTTTATTAATCAATGGTCGCATACAATTAGGAACATGTTCCTGATGCGCTCTGTGGATTGCTACACATTCCTTACAGTTTCCGTGATAACGACAGGCTTTCAGGCAAGGACAGTGATCTTTGTCTTTATACTCCTTACGAAATTCCGCTGCAAATTCTTCTTGCAGTCTCAGCCCCTCGACACGGTTTCCCTTATGAAATTCTACCATTGCATCCAGTTCTTTCTGGTTCCCTTCAATCTTCATGTTATTATAGCGCCTCCATTTCAACTATTCCTCATTTTCTGATAAATTACGATTTATTGCTGACTTTATTATACTTTATTGCCTATCAAAAAGATAGCATATTTTATGAAACTTGTCGGCTGGGAACAGCTTGCAACGCAAGGTGTCCCCAGATGGCAAGTCCACAAAAGGGTAGCTGGCGAAAGCCAGCGCAGGGGAAGCGTAGCGTCCCCTGTTTGATTTGGAGCAGACCATGACTGCGGAAAATCACAGCCCTCCGGCGAGGAGCCTTCGGAGAACGCAATGCACCAACCTCTGGGTGGTGTATAATTGCGCCCTTAGTAAACTAAGGGGTTTCCGGCTTCTTCCGTTCCAGCAGTTTTTTCAATAGTTCCTGCGTGTCCTGCCTGTGAAAAATGAGTTTTAACAACAGCATGACATCATCGTCTGTCAGGCGTTCCGGCTCTTGCAGAAAACTTTCCAGCATACCGCCACGAGTGCAGAGCCGGTGCGTCCGTTCCTTTCGGGTAAGCTGCTTCAACTGGTGTTGTAATGCCTTTTCATCATTGATAGCTTTCCGCAGTTTCTTTTCGCTTTTTTCCAGCTCCCGGTTGAGTTTTTCCAGCTTTGAGGTATCAGGCAAGGGCAGCGTCCTCCTTTCCCGGTATCAGCACATAAATTCGGTTCGGTTCTCCAACACCCTGATGCACCCGCATGATAAGTCCGGCGGCTTCCAGTTCATTCAAAGAACGCTTGACCGTCATGGGACTGCGGGACAGGACTGCGGCAATGGCTGTGACAGGGAAGCAGACAAACAGGATTCCGTTCTCGTCCTCCTGTCCTTTAGAGAGTATAGCATCCAACATCCGGCAGTACATGACCTTTGCGGTGCTGCCGACTGGAAATCCTGTCAACGCTCTGGGAAATGGCATACATGGCGGCAATGGTGTGTCTATCGTCATAAATTCAAAATTCATTCGGTGTGTCCCTCCTTTTTCTTTGCTCGTTTGGATAAATAACGGGGGCAGTCAATCACAACCGCCCGGAAGCTCTGCTTGCACCCATGCTGGCATTTCCGGCATAATTCGTTGTAAGTGACACGCCCCCGGTCATTAAGGTAAAAGGAAAGCTCATGCTTCCTCTTTTTGCTCATTCTCGGCATATTGCACTTCCTCCCGTTTTAGTGTATGGTTTCGGGGCGATTTTCGGCAAAATTACAGCCATAGAGCCGCCTAAAATCTCCCGAAGTATCAGCGATAGGGTAGACTATCCCCCTATCAGATTGTCGTGTTTCGGTATCATTTCGGTATCAGTTCGCCAGTTCTCCCCGGTGTCGTTCCTCCCCTGAATCTCACAGCGGCGTATCGCTCCCTTTGGTACGCTCGTTTCGGTCAGGGTTCCTCCATATCCCTGCCAAAAGTCATGGCGCTACATCGCCGGGGAAGCATATCCCACACAGGCTGGTCATTCGATTGGAATAATCCATCGATGAACTACCTGTATCATAGAACATTTTTGTGCCCTGTGCCGTATGTCCACAAAGTAGGAATTAAGGGTAAAAATCAGAAATTTCCACGATTGCGGAAAGTATGATATAATCCAGTTAAGCGGCAGTAATGAAACCGCCGGAAAGGAGCGTGCGCCCATGAAAGGAGCGACAAGCATACAGGAACGCCTTTGGGAACTCCGCAAGGACAAAGGCTTAAATCTGGAAGAATTATCAGAGCTGACGGGCATTTCCAAATCAGCTCTTGGCAGTTATGAAAAAGAGGATTATAAGGAAATCAATCATGGCAACCTTATCACGCTGGCAGACTTCTATGGGGTTTCCGTTGATTATCTGCTGTGCCGGACAGAGAACCGGGAGCAGATCAACACGCCACTAACAGAGCTGCATTTGAATGATGAGATGGTGGCACTTCTGAAAGGCGGTCGGATTAACAACCGTCTGCTCTGTGAGCTTGCCACTCATAAGGACTTTATCAAGTTTCTTGCGGACATTGAGATTTATGTAGATGGGATTGCCACCATGCAGATTCAAAACCTCAACGCCCTTGTCGATACTGTCCGGCATGAAATCATTGAACGGTATCGCCCCGGCGAAGACGACCCGCATTTGAAAGTGCTGCAAGCCGCCCATATCAGCGATGATGAATATTTCAGCCACATGGTTCTTGATGACCTCAATCTCATTATCCGGGATATTCGGGAAGCCCACAAAAAGGACAGCGAGAGTGCGCCCCAGACCACCGTTGCCGATGAATTGAAAGAAAATTTGGAAGCGGTTGAAAATTTCAAGGGCAGTCGGGATGAAAAGCTGGTTGTCCTTTACTGCAAGCAGCTCGGCATCAACTATAAAAATCTGTCAGACGAAGAATTTCGCTGGCTCATTCGGATTCTACAAAAATCAAAGAAAACAGGAACTCCTATCAGTCAAAGGAAAAAACGGTAAAGAAAAACCGCTGTTGCATGGTTGTGTTTGCTTCCATGTAGCAGCGGTTGGTGCTATACTTATTCAGTTAAAATTTCAAAGCGATAAAGTGGAATTTATCTTAGAAATTACAGCAATGTTATTTTGATAAACTTTCAAGAATTGAAATATCATGCTTATCTTTATCTCTTAATTCATAACCTGAGTGGAAAACTCTTTGGCCTTTTAAGGATATACAAGGAATTGTTTTTCCTTCAAAAAAAGCACTACCAAAGTAATCTTTTTCAAACTCATACCAGCCACCCTCTAAATCAGCTTGTTTTGAAGTTCCGTCCTCATTTAAAACGAACGGGTGAATGTCTAAGTAACCAAGTTCATCACTATATAACTCTATTCTAACCGGTTTCCAGTCTGTATCAATTTTATAGCCCAGATTCAAAAGCACATTTAACAATTTTTCCGTATGTTGAGCATCAAAATTTATATCTATATCTCTATGAATTCTTGTTTGTTTACCAGCTAAAATATCTACACCCCATCCGCCATCCAACCAGTATGTAATTCCAGTATTTTCGAATAATTCTATTACTTTCATTAAATCTTCTTTTGTTGTTATTTCTTTTCTACCCATACAAAGTCTCCTTTACAACTTCTAATTTGTAATAATCATTCTACCATACCGTTATGAATAAATCATCTCATGTAAAACAATTTCTTCTGCCCGGTTGTGAATGTTATTGCAACGCTGCACCCATTCCATTTGACGGGTACGCTTCAATTCCTCGGTCACGCCCTCGGCAGCTTTCATCTGCTCCATGATGGTGTCTAACCGTTTCTGTGCCTGTTCGTTCAGGTCTGCAAGATATGTCCACAATTCCCCGGTCAGGGTCAATGTGTGTAATCTGGCTGGGCAGACTTCTCTTAAATATTCCCGGTGCATCCGTCCGTACTTTCCGATGGGGCGGTGTTCCTCCGGCAACTTCAAGTCCGGGATGTAGTAATCTCCAACAAGGATATAATCAATTCCGTTTTCTTTTATTCTTGGTTTCAATTCGCTCATGTTCCTTACCTCCTGTGGAAGCAGGCTCGTCTGGTACTAACTCAATCACATCGGTAATCTCACAATTCAGCGTTTCGCAGATACGGGCTAATGTATCCATGCTGATGTGCTTTCCCTCTTTGCTCATGTTGGCAATCATATTTGTTGTCATACCAGCAGCAAGCCTTAAATCCTCTTTTCTCATATCACGCTCTAACAGTGTGTGCCAGAGTGGTTTATAGCTGATGTGCATATTGTTTTCCTGCCTTTCTATCCATACCACCGGAGCGGCTGCCCCGGCAGGCACTTTTCTCTTATTATAGCACCAATCTTGTGAAATCACAATTTATTCTTGTAGCCTGCCGCTGATACCGTCTGGATTGGCTTTTCCTTTCTTTTTGTTCCCTTTAATTAGCCATGAACTGCTTCATGCCCTGGGACTTTACTGATGTGCGATAAAGAAGTAATAGAAGTGTAAAAAATTTTGCCGTTCCTATCCAGCACTTGCGCATTGTGTCGGACAGGTCGGGCGGTTATTCGGGCAAGTCCACCTTGCCAACAAAAGAATAATAAATCTCAATGTCCTGCCTACGGGTCTTGTTCTCGTCATAGCTGCACTCATGCACAACGATTTTCTCTACAAACTCCCGCAACAGAGTAGGGGTAAGTTCTTCAAAGCTGGTATGCCGCCGGACAACATTCATAAACTTTTCTGCGTTCACGGTGGCTTCCTGTGCTTTGGAAAGCTCCGCTTGGATAGCAGCGGCTCTTTCTTTCAGCTCCCGTTGTTCTGCTTCATAGTCTGCCGACAGCTCTGTGAAACGCTCGTCTGATATGCGCCCGGTCACGCTGTCCTCATACAGCCGCTTGAAGATAGCGGATAACTCGGCTATGCGTTTCTCGGTGGCTTCCAGCTCCTTTTTCTTGGCGGCGTTCCTGCGCTTGCCCCCGTCCTCGTTCTGCTCAATCAAGAGCTTCATAAACCGAGCTTCATGCTTTGCCGCATAGCTTGTCACTTTCCGCAGATTGGAGAGTACGCCAGCGGTCAAGAGGTCGGTGCGGATAAAGTGCGCCGTACAGTCATGGGTGCGTTTCTTGTAGTTGCCGCAGATATAACAGTCCTGCTTGCGCTTGTCCGTCTGGTATCGCTGCTGATACATGACACTGCCGCAGTCCGCACAGAACAGTATGCCGGAGAACAAGCCCACTTCATCATAGCGGTTGGGGCGTTTGCGCTGCTTGCGAAGTTCCTGCACCCGTTCCCATGTCTGGGTGTCTATGATAGGCTCGTGGTGGTTCTCGAAAATCACTTGCTTTTCCAGGGGATTTTCTACACTGTGCTTGACTTTGTAAGAGAGCTTTTCTGTCTTGAAGTTTACCAGACAGCCTGTGTATTCCCGGTTTTCAAGGATATGCACAACGGTATTGGTCGCCCACTTGCACTCATAGCCGGGGTGGTAGCGGCGGGTGCTGCCCGTCCTACGGTATTCCAGCGTCCCCGGCGTGGGGATTTGCTGCTCTGTGAGCATACGGGCTATCTTAGTCGGACCGTTCCCGGCAAGGCAGAGGTTGTATATCTGCTTGACTACGGGTGCAGCTTCCTCGTCAATAATGAAATTTTCGTCCTCGTCCATGAGGTAGCCATACACAGGCTTGCTTGTGATGGGCTTGCCACTCATGCCTTTTGAGCGTTTTACTGCTTTGATTTTCTTGCTCGTATCTCTCACCAGCCATTCGTTAAAGATATTCCGCAGCGGGGCAAAGTCATTGTCGCCCTGTGCGCTGTCCACTCCGTCATTGATAGCGATGAAGCGGACACCTTTCTGTGGGAAAATCATTTCCGTGTACATTCCCACTTGCAGGTAGTTTCGCCCTAACCTCGACATATCCTTTACGATAACTGTCCCGACTTTTCCGGCTTCAATGTCCGCAAGCATGGCTTGAAAACCGGGTCTTTGAAAGTTCGCACCAGAATAACCGTCGTCCGTGTACCAGCGCAGATTGGAAAAGCCGTTCTGCTTTGCATAGGTTTCAAGAATACGCTTCTGGTTGGAAATGGAATTGCTCTCGCCTTGCAGCTCGTCCTCATGGGAAAGTCTTGGGTAAAGGGCGGTAATTGGTTGTTGGTTGGTCTGTCTTAACATAAAATCCTCCGTTTCCGACAGCCAGTCCCACTATTCCGTACCTTGATTGTACCACATGGGGCGGCTGTCTGTATAGCGGCAAAAGCGTCAAATCTGCTTCTTTATGGTCGGTCAAATCGCTGTTTTTTGTGTGGCAGCTTCCGCTTCCAGCACTTTCATCATCTTGTCGGCTGCGGTATCGGTTGCGCCCTGCTTGAAGAAGCCGGAAACGGTAAGGACGGAGTTGCCCATGCGGATTTCCGTCACACAGTCCGGGCGGCGGTCGGTGCGGTCATTGTTATTCTGTTTGTTTTCTGTCATAGGCAACTCCTTTCACTTCAACAGTTCTTTTAGTCCATTGAGCTTGGCTTGTGCCGTTTCCTTTCGGAAGTTCTCGCCTGTAAAGAGGATAGGCAGACACATTTCAAGCACTCGGTCATAGATACGGGCGTGGGCGGTGTCCTGTGGATTCTGCAGTTCCGTAAGGCTTAGATTGGTGGTGACAATCAGCGGCTTTCGGCTGCGGTATCGGCTGTCAATTACATTGTAGACCTGTTCCAAACCGTACTCTGTGCCACGCTCCATACCAAAATCATCAAGTATCAGCAGAGGGAAACGGCAAAGACGCTCGATATATTCGTTTCGCCCCTCAAAGCTGGCAGTTAAATCATTCAGTATCGCAGAAAAGTTTGACATGCGGACGGAGATTTCCTGTTCCATAAGGGCATTGGCAATGCACCCGGCAAAATAGCTTTTTCCTGTGCCTACCTTGCCCCACAAGAGCAGACCATAGTTGTTTTCTCTCATCTGCTCCCAATGCTCCACATATAAATGTGCCTTGCTCATCTGCGGGCATTTGCCGTTGTCATGTGCAAAAGTCCATTCCTGCATGGTGAGGTCGGTAAAGCCCCGGCGTTTCAGTTCCATAACGGTGTCAAGGTGTCGTCTGCGTTCCTCGGCGGATTCACATTCCAAACGCTTCTCCCGTTGGCAGTCACATTCTGTCGGGTGCTTGTCATGCCCCAACCATGCGGCGGTTTCTTTGGGAAAGTAGGCTTCTTTCGCCGTGCGGCACTTGCCGCAGTAAAGCAGACCGTCCTCGCCCGTGTAGTCCTCCGGCTCTGCGGTAGTAGTCATCATATTCAAAACGGTATCGGTAAAAAGTTCAGTCATAAACTCTCGCCCTCCTTAAAGGTGTAATCGGGTATGCCTTTTTTCGGCGGTTTCTTGGCTTCGTCCTCCTGCGCCCACTTGTATATCGTGGCTGCATGACTGCGGTATTTCGTTCCTTTGGACGCTATATGAGTAGATAAGCGGTCAATATAATACTCCCATTTGTCGGGCAGTTCCGCTTTCAGCTCGTCCAGTTCCGTATCGGAAAGAAAAACATTGTTGTATCTGCCATAGCTGCGGGCGGGGGCTTGTCCCGTTTCTAACTCTCTCTCTTTTTCTATCTCTATATCTATCTCTTTCTTTATCTCTATCTCTCTGGTGGACGAATGTCGGACAAATGTCCGCCGTTTGTCCGGGGTGGTGGCAAAGCCTTGTTTGCAAGCCTTGCCGCCCGTTTTCGTTCCGCTTCGGTAGAGGATTGCCCTATCATCAGTTCAATATCGGTCATGTAGAGCAAGCCGCCGTGTAGCTGCTCCACAAGCCCCAACTGCTGAAAAATCCCTAACGCCCGTTCCACCGTGCCTACCTGCTGACGGGTAAGAGTGGCGATCATCTGTGCTGTGTAAGGGATATTCTCGTCAAGCTGCAACTTGCCGCCGTTTTTCAGCGATTTTAAGTACAGCTTCAAGAGAATGTTGGAATAGAGAATACCGTCCGGCATACTCTCCAACAGCACGATAGCGTCATCATCAAAATAGCTTTCTTTCAGTTTGAGGTAGTAATATTTGCGGTTATCTGCCATAGGCGGTGTCCTCCTTTGGTTTCCAACGCTTGGAGTAATACCGGTGGCAGAGGATAATCACGGCTCGGAAACTCTGCTTGCAATCGTGGGTGCAGCCCCGGCAAAGGTCGTTATAGGTAATTCGGTTTCGGTGGTTGAGGAAAAAGCTCCATTCAAGCCGCCGTTTGTTGCTCATGCGTGGCATTGGTACGCTCCTTTCTGCCGTTTCCGTGGGTATCACGGATAGGGCGGGAAAACTGTATCTTCTCGGTATCATTTTCGGGGATTTTTTGCCCTGTACGCCCTGTTTTGAGGTCGTGGAGTATTGCGGATAGGGGTAAGGGCATATCCCTGTTTTTGTTTGGTTTCGGTATCATTTCGGGGCGGTTTTTAACGCTCCTGTTCATGCTTTTTCTGTCGGCTCGGCTCGCCGTGGTGCATTTGGGAAAGATTGCTTTTCATGGTCTGCAATTCCCGGACACGCTCTTTATTTGCCCGGTACTCGTTGTAAAGGGCGTTCTTCTCGGCGGTAAGCTGCTCGATTTCAGCCTGCAACGATTTATAGGTGGGCAGCTTGGTAATGCCTTTTTGCCGAAAATATCTTACGGCTGCGTCTGCTATGATAAAGTCGCTTTCATGCTTTTCCCGGTAGGCTTTGCGTGCCTTATCGGTTTTCTGCTTTTTCAATCCGTCACGCACATCTCTTGTCTTGGCATAGGCAAGCACCTGTTTCTGCAAGTCCTTTTTCTCACGGATAGCCGTTTCAATGGGCTTCAGCTTGGCGGTGCTGCTGTGTAAATCCGCATTGGCAGACACAAGGGCTGCGTCCAGTTCATCCGGGGTAAAGCCGTATTGCTCCATAGCGGCAACGGTAGCCGCCATCTGTTTGAGATTGTGGACAGCCGCCCAACGGTCATAGCCGATACCTTTTCCCTCGGCTCGCTTCGCCGCACGGTCAACCATTCTCTGAATGCTGCCTGTCGGGGCGATTTTCTGCGTTTTTCCTCGCTCTGTGCGGTTTGTTTCAGCGGTATGGTATTGGGGTATGGGTGCGGTCTTTTCGGCGGCTCTGTGGGCGTTCTGCTCCAAAAGGGCAAGAACGGCGGCACGGTTAAAATCATCTCCCAGTTTTCGGGCAGTAATGGGTTTCGTCCTGTCCGGGGTAAGGTAGGACAACCGCCCTCGGCTCTCTTTGACGATCACACCCTGCCGCAGAAGTAAAGCGGAGAACTCGTCAAAAGTAGTAGCTTCGCTCATGGCGTTCCGTATGGTCTGCCGCAGCTTCGCCTTGTCGGTTTCAAACTTGGTCTGCTTTGCAGGCTGCCCCTCGGCTGCAAGGGTGGCATTTTCCTTGTCAAGTTTGGCTTGTCCTTTCTTCTGCGCCCAATACTCACGCTCGGTAATGCGGTTTTTACTGCCATGGAGCAGGTCGATTTGATAGAGATTTTCCCGGTAGCACATCTCCATGACCTCGGCTTTGAAGTATTCCATAGCAGCGTCCGTGCAGCGATGTTTGCACCCGGCACGGGTATCTGCCGGTCTGTCCATGTAGGGCAGCAAGGGTACTTCCTCAATACGCAGAGAATTGATAACGATATGAACATGGATATTGCCGCTGTGGTTGTGTCCGTCCGGGTGGGTGCAGACAATGGCTTGGTGTCCGGGGAAATGCTCGGCACAAAATTCCTCTCCCAATGCTTGCGCCCGGTCTACGGTCAAGCCGTTGTCCGCTGCGTCCCGTGGGTCAAAGGAAATGATATAGTGGTGGCTTTTCACATCTTCCCGTTTTTGGTTTTTACCGTATCGGAGATTTGCCCGCATACAGGCAACGGTAAAATCTTCCTTGCCGCAGTTCAGCGTGGCTATCCGATAATCCTCCCGGAGTATGAGCCGCCCGGTTTCGTCAAGGGTGGGCTTCATGGTAAACTCGTCATGCTCAAAGGTTAGATACTGCTCGGCTGCACCGTAGTCCGCATTTTTAGAGCTGATATGCTTGAATGTTGCCAACAGCGTCACCTACCTTTCGCAAGACTTCAAACTTCAAGGCGGCAAGGTCGGAAACCGCCGCCCGTACCTCCCCGGCAAGCTGCGGGTAGGGGCTGTGCCACTCGTTCAGCGTCCGGGCTATCTGGTTTAAGTTGCCGCCGATCCTGCCGTATTCGGCGGTTAGCTTCCCGACGGCGGCAAGCAGCTCGTCGTTGACGGGGGAAACGGTTATGGTGGGGCGTATGGCTGCCCCGGTTATGGCTTGCCGGATAAACTCGGCTTGGCTCATGTGGTAAGCAGAAAGCCTTTCCGCAAACTCGGCGTATTCTTCCTCGGTCATGCGGGTTTTGACCACATGGCAGCGGTGGGGTGTGTTGTATTTTTTCTTCAAGCGTTGACCTCCTTTCTCGCCCGACAGGGCGCATGAGCAGGGTTTGGGGAAGGCACTCCCCAACAAGATTTACCAAAGGGGCAAAACCGCAGATATGCGGATTTTGGCACCGTGGTAGAATCTTGCTCTAAAAAACTACCGCTTTCCTCGGCGGCTCTGGTTTGCGGATATACTGGCTTGCTCCACCAATATAGCGATTGCGGCGGCGTGTTCTGCCCGCTGTTCACCACTACAACGGTGAAAAGGGGGCGTTTTGGCAAACGCACGGAAATTTTTTTGTTTTCCCTGTCTGCTCCCTACAACAATCCGGCGGTGTGGTTTGCCAAAGATTTTTGAAAATGGGCGCAAAAAAAGCAGTAAACCTTTTCAAGATTTACTGCTTATCTGCCGCTGTGATGGGCGGCGGTATTAAATTGTCAGCCGTTTTTCAAATGGAATTTATCTGCAATCGCTTTCTTTCCGCTTTCCAATTCCTTTTCTGTAATCTTCCATAATCCTAACGCAATGATCTGCTATCTTTTGCATTCCGAGTTCTTCAAAAAAGGCAATTTGTATTTTCATCAGTTCTTCACAAACAGTCAACTTCTGCTCATCCATATTGCTAATAGCAAGCCATGGGAACGCTTTATATTTCTTAGTGTCCCCAATGAGAAAATTGTACCCTATCAACTCATTTTCACGGAAAACGAAATAGAATTGTGGGCCTGAACCTGGAACTGACTTTTCCATAATTTGCTGCATTGTTTTCACGCCGCCGTATGCCGGAAAAAAACCTATTCGCTCAAGAGCATTTAATATGTCAATCCTTTTATCTGTGGGTATGTCTCTATAATTGATAATCTGTTCCATTTGCTCTACCCTCATTGAAGTTTAATTTGTCAGGCTCTAATTATACAACTTTTCTGTTTAGCGGTCAAAGCGGAACTTCAACAGGCTTTCTATCAGTTGCCTGACGATATGCTCCTGCATATCCGTGTTAATCTGTCCGTCCATTTTCGCACAAGAGCGGATATATCCGGCATAATGAGATAGAACGGCGGCAACAGCTTCCGGGTCCCCCTCGCTTGCCTTAACGATTGTTTCATAGGGAAGTAGCTGGTTCATAGGACAAGCCCTCCAACTCTGCCCGTAGCCGCCGTAAAATCATCTGAATACGCCGCCCGGTTGTGTTGCCAGCCCGTCCATATCTCCTTCCAATCTCCCTATGCGTCAATCGTTGGAAGTAGTACAGGAAAATGATTTCCTGTTCCATCTGTGATAGTGCGGACAGCGCTGCGGCAAGCTCTGGACTTTCCAAAAGCACCATCTGACCACAGACGAAAAGCGGATAGCTGTTCATGGCAGCTTGCTCCGCAAAGTATTTATCTGTGGTGCTGAATGGATAGTGTTTTTCTTCTATTAGATATTCAAGCGAGATTTCCCGCTTGCGGCGGCTGCGTATGCTCCGGGCTGCGTCTATGGCAGCGTGGCGAATAACGGTCTTGCAAAAGGCATCGTGTGTATGCCGGATATGTTCTTGATACTTTTCGTGTTCGGTCATGGAAAATCCCCCTTTCTGAATAATGGCAGAGGGCGGCAGCACTCCGTGCTGTCGCCCCTTGATTGCCTATCTGCAAAGGCAGACGGGGCTGTCAACGGCGGCGCAAAGCAACGTTCATTTTACTGTTGACTGGCTCAGCTGGCTTTGTACTATTGCCTTGTAGTAAACACAAATAGAAATGATTGCAGTAATCGCTTCCGTGATCCAAAACGCATTCCAGACGCCAACCGCTCCGAAAAACCTGCTGAGTAAAAACGCAGCCGGGATGATGACCACTACATACCGGCAAAGGGAAATCAGTAAGGAGGGAGTTCCTTTCCCAAGTCCCTCCAATGCGCCGGAAGATGTAACAGAAACCGCCGAGACGATAAACCCGGCCCCGATGATGCGTAAGGCGGTTTCCCCGGCCTGAATCGTCGCTTCTGTGTGGGTAAACAGCCCCATAAGCTGGCCGGGGATCAGCAGACATATCACTGTCCCAAGCACCATAATGATACCACTCATGCACAAAACGATCTTAAAGATCTGGCTGACCCGTTGGTGTTCCCCCGCGCCGTAGTTATAGCCGATCAGGGGGCGCATCCCCTGCACAATGCCATTCGCTGGAAGATAGACAAATGTCTGCAATTTGTAATAGATTCCCAAAACCAGAATATACACTTCGGAATATGCCGCCAAAATCGCATTGAGCGCCGAAATCAAAAGAGACGGAAGCGCGAGATTCAGGGTTGCGGGAATGCCAATGGAGTACAGCTTTATTACCATCTTTTTGCTGGGGAGAATGTACTGCCTGCGGATATGCACACGAATTGGCCGCGCAAGATAGACTACAAGGTAAATCGTCAGCGTCAGAACCTGTCCGATGCCGGTCGCCAGCGCAGCGCCTTTGATTCCCATTTCCGGGAATGGGCCATAGCCAAAAATCAGAACGGGATCTAAGACAATGTTTGTGATGCACCCACACATCAGGCTTATCATGGTCGTTTTCATGTTTCCTACTGCCTGGAACAATTTCTCAAACGCCATGCTGACGGTAACAATGAGTGTAAAGGCGAACGCAACGACAGAATAGCGAACGCCAAGTTCAATGACCGCTTCGGATGAAGTGAACATCCGCAGGAAAACCGGCATGATTGTAATACAGCAGACTGTCATAACAACGCCATGAATCACGGCAAGCACAAGTCCCTGCGTGGCTGCCTGATCCGCTTTTCTGTGATCCCCAGCGCCCAAATGAAAGGCGATTACGGCGTTGATTCCAACGCCAAATCCAATTCCGGCAGCATTGATAAAATTTTGAACCGGGTAAACCAACGATAATGCCGTCATAGCCTCCTCGCTGATCTGCGCGACGAAAAAACTGTCCACAATGTTGTAGAGGGAATTGACCAGCATGGATAACACCATAGGCAATGACATGGATAAAATCAGCGGTAATACCGGTTTCTCTTTCATGAAAGTGTCGTTCATCATTTTTCCTCCCTGGAACACGTTATGAGATATTTTTGCGGCGATGCCATGCCATCATCACAAGAGCAACGAGCAAAGTGGCAGTTTCGGCAACCGGAAATGCAAGCCAGATTCCGTTCAGATGGAACAATTTGTCCAGGCACCATAAGGCGGGAACAAGGAAAAGCATCTGTCTGCATAATTGGATCGCCATGCTGGAACCTACTTTTTCCGTAGCCTGAAAATAGGTGGAAATCATAGTAGAGAGACCGCAAAACAGATAGCTTGCCGCCATAATCCGCATAGCGGATATCCCAAAGGAACGCATAGCTTCCGACGCCGTAAACAATCCCAAAATCTGTGCTGGAAAAAGGATGACGGCCAATGTCCCCAGTATCATCATACCAGTGACCAAAGCGGTTCCGTATCGGAAAGCGGAATGCAGCCGTTCGCTGTTGCCTGCGCCGTAGTTAAACCGCATGACAGGCAAACAGCCTTGAATCAAGCCGTTTACCGTCATAACAATCAGCTGCTGCACCTTAAAATATGCGCCGAAGAAAGCGATCGCCGTATCGGAATACGCCACCAAAAACAGATTGACAAAGGTCACCATAAACGAGCTGAGGGCGTTCATGATAAAAGATGGCAGGCCAAAGGCAAAAATACGGTGGATCATCTGTTTTTTCAAATGAAAGCCTTTGATTTTTACCTGCACTTTCTGCTTTTTGCCCAGCAGTAAAGCAAATGCCAAAATCATGGACATCAGATAGCCTGCAACGGTAGCTACCGCGGCGCCGCGGATTCCCATAGCTGGGAAAATACCAATTCCAAAAATCAGAATGGGGTCGAGCACGAAGTTGACGACCACGCCCGCGATCTGGAACCACATGGGAGCGACCATGTTCCCGGTGGCCTGTATCATCTTCTGGATGGCGATATGCACCATATTGGGAATTTGCATGAAGGAGCACACACTCATATAGGCGATGCTCAGCTGATAAATTTCTTCATTATTGGTGAATGCCCGAAAATAGGGTTTCATAATCAGTAATGACATAAGGTTGAGCAAAGCACCAATTCCAAAGGCCAGCAACAATCCATGTGTGACAGTTGCATTTGCCTCATCCTGCTTTTTCTGTCCAAGATATCCTGCTATCAGCACATTCACGCCGACACCGATCCAGATAGACGCTGCATTCATCAATGTTGTAATCGGGAATGCCAGAGAAACAGCGATCAGTGCATTCTCACTCAACCGTGCCACAAACGCGCTGTCTATCAGGTTATAGGAATATTGCAGGAACATGGAAATCAGCGGCGGTATCGACATTTGCCAGATGAGCTTTCCAACAGGAGCGACCGCCATTTTATTATTGGTCTGCATACTTTCCCTCCTCTCCACAAAGTGTCCGGCGCAAAAAATTGCGCCGGACAGCAGGATCATTAAATCCGAACGATATAGTTTTGTTTGCGTGCTGCGGGTTGACTGGCTTCCCGGGCCGGATACCCCAATGCAACCGCCCCGACACCGCGCAAGGTTTCCGGCAGCCTCCATCCTCCGTTCTGCCAGATTTTCCAGGATGCAGACAACAAAAAAGCCACACGGCTATCACAAGATAGCTGTGTGGCAAAAAGATGACCGAATCCGGAAAAGTCCACTCAAATTTTACGCGCATTATTATAGCATTCTTTCAGAAGACTGTCAAGCATCAATCATTATGGAATTGTGGCGGCTGTCTGTTGTTTTTCGTGTTACTTTATGGCACATGAGAAATTCTGTCTGGTTTTGTACTCGTAGTGAGTGGGCATGTTCTCCCATTGGGAGGCCACCCACCAGTCCAATTCATTCAGTACGATATTGGATAGGATATTCAAGGCTCGGAATGCTTCTCGATATGGTAAAATATCCGGATCTTCCTTGACTTTTCTTCCCTCAAAACGCTGCATTGCAGCTTGGATACTTTCATCTAAAAATTGTTCAATCTCTGGGTATGCGTTATTATTATCAATGCCTTTTGCCATAACAACACCAAAGCAGGCACTCGGCAGTTCTTCAAAAATTTCTTTTTTAACAACGAATCTCATTTTATGCCCTTCTTATCTGCACTTGACCGGAATACATATTTCAGTCACAAATTTTCCACTGTCATTAGTAATGCCATAGTCTATGAGCGTGATTTCTCGCGAAAAACCAGCAATCTGTATCTGTTCTTTTGTGATGTAGTCAAGGAGCTTTTCATAGTGCGCTGGAGCTTCTATATGACTGCCTCGAAAACGCAGCCGTACACAAAGTGTTTTGGGAAGAGTAATGGTTTCACCTGTATAAATGTCCTCTTGATCCAGTATTAGAAAAATGCTGTCATAACGATTTACTTTTGATTGCTGCAAATGTTCCGCGGAAATGCCAAGTCCGACCTTTCCAAGAAATACAACGGCTTCGGCATCAGATTGATCCAGCTTTCTAATCGGCACTTCCATATCATGAGAGCCATGTACTTTCAGTGGAGCGTCTACCCAAACAATGCGACAGGACGGAAGCTCTATTAAGGAAACGGTATCCAAAGGCACACTTTGTGCGTCTCGCAGCCAATTTAAGCGGTGGTTAATCTTTTGTTCTATACGTTGTAATTCTTGTTGCTTTTTCAGGACTGCATGCTTTTGCTGTAACAACTTTTCCTCAATACAGCTGATATCCTTATTTTTGAGAAAGTCCTCAATCTCGGACAAAGGCATATCCAATGCCCGCAAATACCTGATTGTGTTGAGTACTTCAAATTGTTCGGTGCCATAGTAACGATAGCCAGAATCTGAGGAAATGTATTCTGGTGTAAGCAAACCGATATGTTCATAGTGCCGCAAACTACTAACACTGATATGAAACAATTTTGACACTTCACCTATTGGGAAGAGATTTTTCCGATCCATATCTTACTCCTCCACCAGAACAAGCGTTGATTTGCGCCGTATGACTCCAAAGGCGATTAGGCAGATCACGACCGATAGCAGTGAGCCTGCCGCGGTAGCCAGTCCCATCGGGAGAAGCGTTGCCGGGAATAATTTTGAGGTCACATAAACGCCAGGCACACGCATCAATACAATGGCGAGAATATTGTGTAAAAACGACAGGCCGGATTTCCTGCATGCGCAAAAAAAGCCGCTAAAACTAAAATGAATGCCAGCAAAAATACAGTCAAAAATGTAACCACGCAGATACTGGCCGCCGAAACGGACCACCGCCGCTCCGTCCGCAGTGCTGGGATCAGTGAACAGCGAAACGATGCCTTCCGCTGTAAACTGGATCGCGATAGAAGCAAGCACACCAAAGCCTGCGGCGAGCATCACCGCATAGCGCAGCGTTTGAATGGCCCGCTCCGGTTTGCCCGCACCGATATTTTGCGCTCCCAAGGCAGAAACGGTAGACAGCATAGAGGAGGGGACCAAAAAGAGAAAACTGATCACTTTCTCCACAATCCCGACTGCCGCTGCGTCATTCAGTCCACGCTGATTGGCAATAATCGTGATAATAATAAAAGCAACTTGAATCAGGCCGTCCTGAAACGCAATCGGGATGCCGATCCCCAAAATTTTCCCCATGACCGCACGGCAAGGCTTGAAGTCGCTTTTTTTCAGAACGATGCTCCTGCGTTTCAAAATAACGGTAAGGGAAACAACTACACTGATTGCCTGAGAGAGAGTTGTACCAAGGGCTGCGCCCGCAGGCCCAAGGTGCAGCACACCCATAAAAAGATAGTCTAAAGCGATGTTGGCAGCACAGGCTGTGGCAATAAAGCACATCGGGCTTTTGCTGTCGCCCAACCCTCGAAAAATAGAACTGATAATGTTGTAGGATGTAATAAACGGAATCCCGATAAAGCAGATGGTCAAATAGGTGATCGTACCACTCACCGCATCCGTTGGCGTAGACATGGCAACGACAATGGGATGAACAAGGGATAACAGGATGGCCGTAAGCGCAATGGAAACCACCAGAAACAATATTACCGTATTCCCGATGTTATGCGCTGCCTGTTTTCGATCTCCTGCCCCCACCGCCTGGCCGACGCTGACGGTTGTTCCCATCGATAACCCTACAATCATAACCGTAATCATGTGCATCACTTGTGAGCCGATAGAAACAGCGGTAGTACTGGCTACACCCTCGAACTGTCCGATGATAAATAGGTCAGCCATGCCATAGAGCGTTTGAAGAAAATACGAGAGCAGATACGGCAATGAGAATAATACAACATTTTTGAACACACTGCCGGTAGTAAGGTTCTTTTCCATATTGCCTAATCCTTCTTTTTTGTTAAACTACCAATATTATAATATCTACAACAGATGTAGAGTCAAGCGCTTTTTCTCATTTTGTAGTACCGTTCAAATGACTTTTTATAAGTTTATTTTTTTCACGCAAATTCTTGAGAATATCTCGTGTTTCCATGTCTGTCCCTCCTAAGGAATATGTTATTATTTATTATAAAACTGCAAACCTTATTTTAACAAGCAACTCGCTGTTGCTATGGAATAGTGGATGCTGTCAATCAAATTCTTGCGTGTTTCTTTATGGCACATGAGCATTAGCGCCGGGGTTGTCCGAGCCATAGCCCTCCAGCAGATTGACCACGCCCCACACGCCAAGGCCAGCGCCGAGGGCAATCACAAGGGTCTGCAAAGTGGTGATGGCAGAAGCGAAAAACTGCATATAGCCTCCTATTCTCCGGGATATACCCGGCCATGAAAAAAGCCGCCCTTGCGGGCGGCAGCCTACTAACTGGTTTTTATACAAGGTTTCTTTTTTGCGGGAGGAGCTCTTGGTAACATAAAAAGGACTCCTTTCTCATTGCTTGGCAATTTGAATTGCGGTATAATGTAGATAAAAACAATTAGTGAGGTGAAAATAAATGACTGATTGGGCAATGGTTGTGTTAACCGCAATCTATGTTTTAGCTACAATTCTTATTTGCTACTATAACTATGGGGCAACCAAGGCTTCAAGAGATCAAGCTGCTGAGATGCGCCGTCAATATGAAGAAGATAATCGTCCATATATAACCGTTGAGCTTATTTATGAGCGAAAAGCGTTTTACGGGCTGCGTTTTTCAAATCATGGAAAACGTCTTGCCAATCATGTACGCATACAACTTGACCAAACTTTTTTAGACAGCCTCAAAGAGCCTTCATTTAGCGAAATGTTAAAGCGAGCAAACGGCAAAGAATGTATTATTGGAATTGGGCAACATTATGATCTCTACTTCGGCTCAAACAAATTCCGTGAAAACACAGACAAATATCCTCTTTCGGGGCAAGTGGTCTACCAAGATGGTGAGCGTACATACAAAGAAGCGTTTAACATTGATTTTGACTCCTATGCAACATTCTTTTCCGTGAACTGCGATTTTGATGATTTTTTGAAAGAAATGAAAGCCCAGACCAGAGAATTGCACGGAGTAGGGGAGAAGTTGCGACAGTTGGTTACAGTCTGCCAAGTGAGTGCCGATAACACAGACAGCAAATCAGAATAATTCTTCTAACTCACACTTTCGTCGTAAGACAGAGTGTGAGTTCTTCTTTGGGACAAAATGTCCCAAAGCGCTATACAAAAGCGTCCGGGTCGTCGAGGTCGTCATAGTTGAGGATGTCCTCGTCCTCGTCTGTGAGCGCCTCGTCCGGCACGGACACTTCGTACACCTCACATTCCTCGTTCATGCCCGGTCGCCTGCGGCGGTCAATGAGCCTGTCGAGGTCAAAGGCGTTTTTCACTTTATCGGCCTCCGCCGTAAAGCGATAATTGGGGTGCTGTTTCAAATCGTATTTCTTGGAATAGAACGGCGGCAGCCCTCGGAGCTGCAAGATGCACCGATCTCCGGGCATGGTGGCAAGCTCGCTTGGGGTCATCAGCTCCCGCCCGAGCCGCTGGGTGTTCTGGCTGTAACTTTCGGACTGCCCACGGGAGCGCCCCTCGGTCTGCATGGAGATGGTGGCCTTGCCCAGCCAGTTCTCGGAAATTTCCTTGATGGTGGAGCTTTCGCGCCCGCCGAGGAACAGAACACTATCCATGTTGCCGAGGATGGTTTCCGCGTTTTTATCGTAGATAGCCTTACATTGGGCAAGCTGCTGATACAGCAGGCACAGGCTGATCTCACGGGAACGGATGACCGCCACCAGCTTTTCAAGCTGGGGCACCTGCCCGGTGTTGGCCGCCTCGTCCCACAGCACCCGCACATGATGGGGCAGTCTGCCGCCGTGAACATTGTCCGCCCGTTCACACAGGAGATTGAACATCTGCGAAAAGGCCAGCGCCACAAGAAAATTGTAGGTGCTGTCGGTATCGCTGATGCAGAAAAATGTTGCCGTGCGGCGATCCCCCATGCGGTCAAGCTCCAGTTCGTCATAGGACATGATCTCCCGGAGCTGGGGAATATCAAAGGGAGCAAGCCGCGCGCCGCAAGAGATCAAAATACTTTTGGCCGTCTTGCCGCTGCTGAGCTTGTATTTTTTATACTGCTTCACCGCAAAGCAATTCGGTTTGCGCTGTTCCAGCCCCTTGAACATATAGTCCACGTCGTTGAGAAAATCCTCGTCATCCTCCTTGACCTCCATGCCGGAGATCATGTCCACCAGCGTATTCATGTTGCGATCCTCCTCGGCTCCCTCAAAAATGATGTAGCCCAGCAGGGCGCAATACAAAAGCGTTTCCGCCTTCGTCCAGAACGGATCGCCCTCCTTGCCCTCGCCCTTGGTGTTGGAAATAAGGGCATTGACAAACTTTAGAATGTCCGCCTCGGTCTTGATGTACGCCAGCGGGTTATAGTGCATGGATTTTGAAAAATCAATGCTGTTGAACACCTTAATTTTGTAGCCCCGTTTTTGCAAAAATGAGCCCACCTGTCCCAGCACGCCGCCCTTGGGGTCACCACCACATAGGAAGAATGGGCTTGCAGGAGTTGGGGCGTGAGCCAAAAGCGGGTCTTACCTGAGCCGGACGAGCCGATCCCGCAGAAATTGAGGTTGCGGGCGTTAGCGGGATTTTTCGGGCGAGTGTTCATGGTGAGCTGTTCTGTGGCGGTCAAGATCATATTGTTTTCAAACTTGGGATCGACAAAAGGGCGTATATCTTTTTCAGATCCCCAACGGGCTGAACCGTACTCTTCATCACGCCGGAATTTCTTTGCGTTCTTGCTTTTGAAGCAGATCAGCAGACGGAACGCCACCGCCCCCACAATGCCCACCAGCCAGTCAAAGGGAGCAAGGCCGGGGGCAAAGTCGGCAAAGGCCGCGCCGACGGCCTGTCCCAGTCCCAGCAGCTTATGGGCAAAATCGCCGCCCGCCGCCAGACGGTAGGCCGTCCCCAGCTTGAGAAACACCCAGCCGATGAACACATAGGGAATGTTGGGCAGCACATATTTACGGAGCTTATCTGTCACCATGCACGGCCTCCTTAATGTGTTCTTTCTGCGGCTTTTCCTTGGCAAGCTGCTGTTCCGCCTGCTTCATCTGTTCGGGGATCGTGGGCTGGCGGGACTTAGCCTTGTCCAGCACCTTGCGGGAATATTCCGAAAAGCAGGCGGTCATAGCGTCCGCCTGCCCGGACTTGAAGAACAGCAGGTATTTCCCCGGTTCAGTCTGATAAAAGGCATAGTCCACATTCCACTTCCAGGCTACCCGGTCAAAGAGCTTTGTATCCCCGGACAGTTCAAGACTGTCGGTGGATGTGCCATGCGCCATGAGCTTTTTCACGGTCTGCTTGCCGTGGGGCGTCTGCTTTGCCCGGTGTGCCTTGGCAATTTTGCGCCCCACCGCCCGGACAACATAGGCAAGCCCCCGGGCGGTCAGCTTCGACGCTTTCACCGATACGGCAATCGTGCGCCGGGAAATATCCTCGTCTACCAGCCGTCATCGCCTCCTCTCTGATAGAAATATGACCTCGGGACAAAATGTCCCAAGGTCAGCGGTCATCATGCTCCTTTCTCGGGTGCAGGTGCTCGCCCTCCAAAGAGGAACGGTCTATGACCTCCTTGTAGGCCGCCATCTGCTCCCGGATATTTAACTTGGGGTACGCAAAAATGCGGTGTTCGGCGGGAATGTCCTCGATCCCGTGGTACACCTCCTTGAAATCGCCGCTGCGGGTCAGATAGCCCGTGGGGGCGAAGTGGCCGCCCTCGTTGATCCGCATATCCCGCCCATAGGCTTCAAAATCGAAGTAGGGCAGCACATTGTCCGGCACATCCAGTAGTTCCATGTCCTCCACATAGATGCGCCCCAGCGTTTCATCGTCGGTCACGCCGGGGTGCAGATCGTAGCAGTCCAGATTGTGAACGAGGTTGATGATGTCCGCCACGCTGGAAGTATGGTCGCCCTTATTGAGTACGGCCTCCAGCGTTTCGATCTCGTCGCTGTCCAGCTCGGAAATGAGATGCGCCAGATGGTTCAGCTCGTCCAAGTTTTCATACTCGGTGAGATAGTCGTATAAGCCCATCACATCGCCGTCAAAGGCGGTGATGAAAAACTCCTCATACCGCACACCGTTCACGCCGATGTTCTTTAAGAGCGATTGCACCTCCTCCGTGGTAGCCGGAAATTTCAGCGTTTCGCCCACAAGCTGCCCCTCGGCGTATTTGCCGAGATTGGTAATGTAGGCTTCAAATACCGTCATTTGCACCTCCTTTTGTCAGCGCCTCCGCGATCCCCGCCATGATATACTCGGCGCAGGGCAGCGCGATGGCATTTCCCAATGCCCGGTAACGGTGGGAGGATAGAATTTCCTCGCCGTCCGCACCGCACCTTGTCCAGCCCTCCGGCAGCCCCATGAGCCGCTCACATTCCGTTTCCGTGGGAAAGCGGACGCAGCCCCCGGCGGGATCGTCCTCATACCAAAAGGCAAAGGGCGAAATGCCGCCCGCTAACAGAGTGGGAAAAGGGTCAGTTGGCAGTCCGAAGCTGTTTCGGAACGCTGTTTCCGTCCGCTCCTTGGCGGACGCCCGCATACGGAAGCATTGAAAGGGTCGGGTGACTGGTACGCGCCGCCCTGCTTCAATAAAAGAGCCTCGATCTCCGCAGGCGGCGGGCAGCCCGCTATCTCTGCCAGATGCAGAAAGTGACTGCATTGTGCGGGGCTTAAAAAGTATTTCGTGGGAGCGCCGTCCTCCAAAGTCTGCCACAAGAAAGATACGCTGCCGTCGTGCCAGTCGGGGGCTTGCCCAATACTGGGCATCCATGAGCCGCCAAGAGAGGTCAGGCGTTCGCCCTCGCACCATTCCGGCTCCTGCCCATCTTCCAGAAGCAGGCATTGAAACATCGGCGTCTGTGAAAGCAGATAGGACGGCTCTAAAATCCATCCGGTCATTTGATGAAAACGCTCCCATGACATTTTCCCAAACAGCGATTGCTGGAAATAGACCATTTGTCGCCTCCCTCATTTCACGGATAATGCGGATGGCTTGAAAAAACAGACTGGATTTTTCTCCCGCAAGCCCCTTGCGGTTGCCGATCTGCGAAAGATTTTGGCACGGTGAGCCAAAGGTGATAATATGGACGGGCGGAAGTTCCCGCCCGTCCAGCTTCGTCACATCTCCCAAGTGCGCCATATCGGGAAAGTGGCATTTCGTGATGGAGATAGGGGCTTTTTCGATCTCGCTTGCCCATATCGGCTCAATGCCGCAGCGCACCGCCGCCAGCGGAAACACGCCGATCCCGTCAAACAGGCTCCCCAGCCGGAGCGCCGTCATCTTATCTGCGCCCCTGTCCCTTGACGGTCAAAATGCCCTCAAGGGTGGTGGCGGTGATCCCGAGCCGCTGGGCAACGGCGATGTCGTTCTTCATGGCCTCGGTGACGGTATGACCGCACACCACCAGCACATGAGAGCGGCGGAGCAGGTCGCGCCCCATGTCGATGCCGCTCTTATGTTCCTCTGGAACGGCGTCATTGAGGAAAAGGGGCTGATAGAGCGTCGGGCAGATAGGCGAAAAGCCCGCCTCATACACCGTGCGGCAATACTGCGCCGCCAGCTTCGTGTTTTCGTGATCGCTGCCGCACCATGCGGCGGTAATGTACGCAAGGGGTCGTTTCATTGTAAAATACCTCCGTTTTGTAATGTAGTAGTTCAACCCAAACCCCACGCCCTTTCCCATTCTTGGGAAAGGGGGCGGCTCTGGAGGATATACCCCCGCCGCTTGCCGGAGAAAAAGCATAGCCGGGACAGGCGGTCAAGGGCTGGCCGCTGAAAACAGCGGTGCGATGCACCCTTGACAGCCCGCTCCCGGCCATGCTGGAATACGGGCGGCGACGGGGGATATAACCACAAGAGCCATTCGGGGAAACGAAAGACCTCGGGACAAAAAGTCCCAAGGTCACTTTTCCAAATCCATTTTCTTTTCGGGCTTGCCCAGCTCGGGCGGCTGCTTGGCCTTCCAGTCATCCAGCAGAGAAATGATCTTGTCTTTCATTTCCCTCGGGGACTTGTCCTTGCCGAAATACTTTTCCAGTTCCGCACTATTGATGATCACCTTGTCTACCTCCTTTTTCTCCTGCGACAGAATACCGTCGATCACATCGCCGTTGAGCTTGCCGTCCTTGTCCAGCTCCCGCATTTTCTGTGCCTGCGACAGCGAGGGCGAGGACTGCTGCCCCTCAATGGACACGGCGATATACCTCTGATTTTTGGGACGGATGAATGAGATCTCCACCGCCGGGGTGAACGCCAGCTTTTTCTCGTCCACCATTTTCTGCAAATCCGGCACAAACTCGGTCAGGCGGATATACCGCTGCACCTGTTTATAGTTCATACCGTTGCGATCTCCCACGACCTGCGTAGAGCGTTTTCCGGCGTCCTTGTCCTCCTCTCCGGGACGGGAGCCTTGGTGCTTGATGGCCTCCACCTGCATTTTGAGCGACTGCGCCTTTTCCGTGGGCAAAATGCGCTCACGGTGGCGGAGGTTGTCATCCGTCATGGCGAGGATGGCTTCATCGTCCGTCATGTTGCGGACGATACACGGCATATTCGCAAATCCGGCGAGTTCACTTGCCCGCTGGCGGCGGTGGCCTGCGATGATCTCATAGCCGCCATCCTCACGGGGACGCACCAGCGCTGGCTGATTGACGCCCGCCGCCTTGACCGACTCCACAAGCCCCTGCATCTCCGCATCGTCCCGGACACCAAAGGGATGATTTTTGAACGGGTGCAGATCAGACAGGTTGAGATAAACGATCTCCTCTTTTTTGGCACGGGTGGCGTCACGGGACGCAGACGGCTCCGGCGTGACCTCCGCACCAGTGGGAGCACCGCCCTTATCCACGGCAGGCTTCTCCGGGGCGGGCTTGCTTTGGGAATTTTTGTCCCGAGGTTTGGGCTGCTTAGCCTTATCGGGAGCAGCCTTGCCATCCTTGGGCGGACGGCCTCTGCCGGGCTTGGCAGCCTTATCCTTTTCCGTGGGCGGCTTCTGCTTGACCGCCTTTTTCTCCTCCTTGGCCGCCTCGTCACGGGCGGCGGCAAAATCCACTACCTTGTCGGAATATGCCGGGGCGGGATCGTCCTTGCCGGGAGCGGGCGGCTGCTCCTGCTCCTTTCCAGCCTTGGGGACGTCGGGAGTGGCAGGCTCCTCCACCTCAGTGCGGGTAACAGCGTCGGCGGGATCAGGCACGGCCTCGCCCATTTCAAAGAGCGCCGCCTGCCCCTCGTGTTCCAGCATGACCGCCTCTGCGTCGGTCAGCGCAGACTTGGGAGCAGATTGCTCCGGCACGGCGGCATTTTCTACCGCAGGAGCGGGAGCCTCGGCGGGCGGGGCTACATCGGGAATATTTTTCTTATCATCTGCCATTTGCAAACCTCCTTTTCGTGGCATAATAAAAGCCAGTCCGCAGACTGGCCGGGTGGAAGTGACCTCCCTTCATGGTTTATATATGAAAACGCCGCCCGTTGTCCTGTTGGGCGGCGTTGTTCTCAATAGTTTAAACATATTCTTAATTTACAACCTCGAATAATTGTGGGAAATGTCGAGTTGTTGTGATATAATTATAATAGTCGTAGCTACTTAGAATAATGGAGGGTATTTAGCATGAGCGCTGGAATTTGTATAATGAACAAAAACGCCATAGCTTTAGCTGCCGATAGTGCAGTTACTATAGGGCAACATTTAGCTATTCATAATTCTGCAAATAAACTTTTTGCACTTTCAAAAGTAGCGCCTATTGGAGTTATCATTTATTCTAATGCTGAATTGATGGGCATTCCGATGGAATTGATTATTAAGCAGTATAAATCAGAGCTAAGAAACAAAGTGTTCCCAAATCTCTCCGACTATGTGACTGATTTTTTGCAGTTTCTCATACTGAAATCTAATCTATTTCGTTTCCCGGCTAACGAGAAAGCATATGTTACAAATGTATATGTTGATTTGCTAAATGGCTTGAATGGAGATTATCAACTTTCTATTAAGCGAAAAATAAATGAAATCAAACGCGACCTCACAGCAGAAGAACTGCAAGAAATACAGGTTGAAACTGTAAGAGCAACACTCATGTTTGTTGATCAGTTGGCTACGATACCGAATTTAGAACTCCATGATTATATTAAGAATACATATAGCGGGGAAATTAGGCAATACATATCAGTACAATTTCCTTGGATTGGAGAGCCTTTACTTGCCGAACTTGTGGAAAAAATATGTTCCGTATTCAACAAGGACTTTATGCGTAATGGCTATGTTGGATTGGCTTTTGCTGGCTACGGAGAAAACAATATATTTCCTCAAATGTTGCATTTGCACATATCTGGAATAGCAAATAATATAATAAGATATACCACTATTGAGAATGTCGCAATTACAGAGGAACAAATGTCAACTATCACCCCGTTAGCACAAACAGATGTAATGCAGACTTTTCTATTTGGCATTAATGATAGCTTTATAAACGACATCGGCAAAGAACTTCCAAGACAAATCCAAAGCGGAGTTAATAGCATTGATGATACTTTTTTTGCAGAGAATAAAAAGCAATTGGTTCAGCAGGAACTTAGTAGAATTACATCAAATGTTATTAATCAAATTGTTCAAAAAGCCCAACAACAGTATTTGTTCCCTATCACACAATCTGTAGCAACGCTCCCCATTGAAGAATTAGCCTTATTAGCAGAATCGATGATTAATATCACTTCTCTGCGGCGCAAGGTTGCATTGGATAATAATATAGGGACTGTTGGTGGGCCCATTGATGTTGCGATTATCTCGAAATGCGATGGCTTTATTTGGCTAAAAAGAAAGCATTATTTTGACCGTGCTTATAATCCTCAATATTTCTATTCACACTATATGTTATCAGAAAGTGAGGATATAAATAATGGAGAATAAACCAACCGAACAGTATCTCGATTATCTCATCTCAACATATACTGATACATCGGATACCGGAACAAGCGGAAAAGCATTTAATATTTTACAACTTAATGTCAAACAATCAGAGTTCCAGCATAGTGCTTCATCGCAGGCTATTCAGACGAACCGATGCGCAAAGGACAACATGGAAAGTAATAATAGCATTTAGCTATGCCTAATGTAGTAGGTTCCCATTACCTATAAAGATTTAGGCATCAAGAGCTTTTTCAAAAGAATGAATACCTCTTGCCAACTACCAGCAAACTGTTGATATATCTGCGTTTTCTGAGATCCTATAATTACACTCCGACCATAGAGCGGACTATTCAGTTCGCTCTATTTTTTTACAAATAATAAAAGTGGTTGATTATGTACGAATCAGAAATAAATACTAGTATTGTACATACTCGTCAAATTAATTATTCTTTAGGTGAATTGCAAAATGTAGTTGAAGCAAACGATATTATCACCGACCCTGATTATCAGCGCAACTATGTTTATGATAATAAACACGCTTCACTTTTAGTCGAATCGATTTTAATAGGTATTCCGATTCCTATTATTTATTTAGCTGAGGAAGATGATGGTGTTTTATCTGTAATAGATGGTCAACAACGAATTACGTCCTTTGTACGTTACTTAAGAAATGAATTTCAATTGGTTGGTCTAACAAAATTGCAATCGTTGAATGGATTATTTTTTAAGGATTTAGAAAAAAGTATCCAACGAAAATTGCGAACTTTAACAGTATCTGCCGTCTGCATAGAAAAAGGATTCTGAAGATCTTAAATACGAAATATTTTCACGTTTAAATCGTGGCGCTATTAAATTAAAAGATCAAGAGGTTCGTAATTGTATCTATCGCGGGCGATTTAACGATATATTAAAAGATGTCGCAAATAATAATCAAATTTTAAAAGATTTATTTCATGACTCTAATACTCGATTTGTATACGAAGAAAGAATCCTAAGATTTTTTACTTTGAGAGATTATATGCATCTTAAAGGGACATATAAAACAGCAATGAATCGATATATGCAACAGCATTCATCAGATAGTGATGAACAATTAGTTGCAGCGAAGAAGCAATTTAATAGCACAATAGAATTAGTTAAAAATGTTCTCGGAGACGATGCATTTTTTAATAGTCGACATAAATTTAACGGAGCTGTATATGATTCTATCATGATTCCATTTTCATATTTCTCCAAAAAATCGATTATGAAATATGCAGATGAAATACGCAAAGAAATCCATCTTTTAAAAACTACAAATAAAGAATATCAGGACTGGGTTTATGCTGGAACTAATGCTGGAACTAAGGTTCGCTGTCGAATAAACGCTGTTATGAGTATTTTAAACAAAATAATATCTTCCGATCAACCACTCGACTCGTCAAGAACTTTTGATCCCGATATTAAAAAAAGCTCTTTTATCCTGGATATAAATGTGATTATTGTGGAAATCAAATTTTAAGCATTGACGATTGTGAAATCGATCATATTATTGCTTACTCATTAGGTGGTTCTACAAGTATCGAAAATGCCCAACTACTTCACAAAACCTGCAATAGAAGCAAAGGTTGTCAGCTATCTGAGTCTGATGAATTTATTGATGACCGTGACGATTTATCTGAAGACTAATTAAAAAAGCTATCTAGAATGATTTTTTAATCATTTTAGATAGCTTTTTCTCTATCTGTCACAACTTAGTGACAGCCGTGATTGCCGCAGCCACGCCGTTCGATGGCAAAGCCTTCTGGACCCTCCGTCAGATAGATTCGTTCCCAGTCTTGTACTCTGTGATGATTGCTGATTTCAAATTGTCGAGCCGTTTCTCTGTAACTGATCTTTTCTTTCATCATGGTTTCCACGACCAGCTTCTTGAATTCCGGCGTGTATCGTTTGTTTGGTACTCCCTTTGGCATTAAAATCACCCCACCTGTTAGACATTATATCATACTGTCTAACAAATGGGGTGCAGTTCATTTAATACATGGTGCCTTTTTATTATATTTTTGCACAAACCGTCCGATACAATCAGTTATTTCTGTGTCTGGCTCTGTTCAGCAACAGGAGCGATATCATAAGTATCAAGGGAAATGCACAACCTGAAAGCATACCTTTCTGCATATCGTCACCTGCATTCTGGGTGATATTTCCTACAATAGCAGGACCGAGCGCTCCGCCGAGGTCGCCTGCCATGGCGAGAAGTGCAAACATTGCAGTTCCACCGGTGGGTATTTTGCCTGAGCAGATGCTTATAGATCCGGGCCACATGATACCTACCGAGAACCCGCACATTATGCAGCCGAAAAGTCCGATTATAGGTATTCCCGACAGGGAGGCGGTGATATAACAGATCAGACACAGCAGCGCCGAGCCTATCATGAATTTCATAAGATCGAGCTTTTCGCCGTACTTCCCGTAGAGCGTACGGCTTATGCCCATCGTCACCGCAAACATACACGGTCCTGCAATATCACCGACTGATTTAGTCATCCCGAGAGCGGATTCTGCAAATGCTGACGCCCACTGCGCCATTGAAAGCTCCGAGGCTCCCGCACATACCATAAGCAGTATCGCAAGCCAGAACAGTGGTACTCTGAGCAGGTCACGGATACGCATTCCCTCGCCGTCCTCGACAGGATGTTCAATGGGACATACTGAAAAATTGTATATGTTCACAAGTGGAATTATCGCCCAGATACAAGAGAGCCACTTCCAGTTTTCTATGCCGAAAACAGTAAAAAACAGTGTTGAAATGAGTATAACTCCGACCGAACCCCAGCAGTAGAATGAATGCAACAGACTCATTGCGGCTTTTTTGTGCTCAAATGGGCAGGCTTCAACTATCGGACTTACAAGCACCTCGGTCAGACCGCTTCCCATTGCGTATATGATTGTGCTTACGATTATTCCTGCGAACGGGTTGGGAAACAGTTCAGACAGAAAGGCAAGTCCGATAAGTCCCAGTGCCGAAAACGCCTGCGAACCGATAACGCATTTCCGATAACCGATTTTGTCGGCGAAACGTGCGCACAGCACGTCTATGATAAGCTGAGTAACAAAAAATACCGATGAGATAAGGGCAACTTTCCCAAGAGGGATACCATAGCCATTGTGAAACGTGAGAAATAGAAGCGGGGCGAAATTAGCTGCTATTGCCTGTGTGATGAATCCAAGATAGCAAGATATAAGTGTTTTTTTGTAATTCAGAGCCATATTGACAAACTCCTTGACAATTAATACAATTAGATTATATAGCAAATATTATAACATTTCGATGCACAAAATCACATTTTTATTACATAATATCGTAAATCAGGTGAGAACATGCGTGATGAAATCAAAAAGGACAGGATCACAACAGACGAAACCTTGCGTGAAACCGCAAATCACGGCAGCGAAGAATATCCGTTCAGCTACTATTATGAGGACATCTGGGGTTTCGACTTTCACTGTATCGACTGGCACTGGCACCCGGAGGTCGAATTTGTTTATGTACAGCAGGGCAAGGCTGATTTTCTGGTGGGCGGAAACAGGTATGTTCTAAGCTCGGGCGATGGAATCTTTATAAACTCTCAGGTGATACACAGATTTGAAGCCAGAGGCAGCGCCATCATTCCTAACATTGTTTTTTCACCTGTTCTGCTTGCGCCGCAGGGCAGTCTGATATACAGCAGATACATCAGACCGATAATTGAATCAACTACCGAATGTGTGATTTTTTCCGCCGAAGCAACAGCGCACCACAGCATTATCGAAACAATGAGGTCGATATTTGCTGTGCAGGGTTCAGGCACAGCGTCTGAAATGAAAACGGTAGAACTGTTACTTAAACTATGGCGCCTGTTATATGAAAGCATACAGATAACAGACTGCAGCCCTGTTGTGTCCGTGCATTCCGCACAGACGCAGGCTAAGCTTCAGATAATGATGCAGTATATTCATGATAATTACAGTAGTCGGATAACACTGGACGATATTGCCCGAACAGTTCTTGTAAGCAAAAGCACTGTTCTCAATATTTTCAGGACTTATCTGCACACATCACCGATAAATTACGTTGTGGAATACAGACTGAAACGAGCGTCAAAGCTGCTTGTTGATACCGAACACAGCGTTTGTGCCATAGCGCATGAAACAGGATTTGAGAATATCGGCTATTTCTGCCGTAGATTCAAAACACTGTACGGCGTTACACCGATATATTACAGAAATCATTGCCACAGTGCAGAGTAAAAATCAAGTTACGCTCCTATTTATCCCTGTATAATGACAGAGTAAGCATTGCACATTTCAAAGAAAGGTGAACCTTCTAATAAAAGGTCCGTACCGTGTGCATTTCGTATCAAAATAGGTCTTTACTTTCATAAACCCGCCTTTTCGTTGGAAAGGGCGGGTTTTTTCTGTCTCAAATTGACAGGCGCAAACAACCATGATACCATACGAGTATATATAACATGTTTGATGTGCAAACGGGGTGATTTTGATGAGAAAGCAACTATGCGGTATGCTTGCAGGGATATTTTTTGTTTTCGCGCTGTCTGCGTGCACAAATTCCGCGCCATCGCCGGAAACCATCCCTTCGGAAACACAAGCGGTGCCCAACTCATTTTCTCAGGTTGCATCCATCACCCGCCAAGCGCGGGATGCCGCGAATGCTGCGACTGAAAATGATATTTCCACTGCGTATGAATACATAAAATCCAATTATACCGACTGTTTCAAGGACAATGCCACGATGGAGCAGATGATGTACTATGGTTGGTTATTGGAGTACAAATATGTGGGCAATCCCGAGAAAGAAGATTACTGTAATCTTGGTCAGGACGCAGAGCAGCTTGTCAAATATGTCTACCGCGGGACGGATACCGCTGACAGCGACCACTCCAAGTCCAACATAGAACAGATCAGAAAATCTATTGATGCCATTGAGCAAGCGAAAGCCGCTGCTGCCGAACAAGCTGCCGCTGAACAATCGGAAACCAGCAACAGTTCGGATACTGCTTCCTCAAAAGAAAACAGCCGAACGGTTTATGTCACCAAAACAGGCAAAAAATATCACTACGCCAATCCTTGCGGCAAAGGCACCTATTATCCCTGCAGTTTGGCAGAGGCACAGTCCCGCGGGTTAGAGCCTTGCGGAAAGTGCGTACTCCGTTAAATAAGCAATCCCCTGCACAGCATGCAGGGGATTGTTTTCGTATTTAGTGACAGCCGTGATTGCCGCAGCCATGCTGTCCGCATGTATGGCCTTCGCCGTGCTCGTGATCGTGATGCGAACAGCGCACGTTCGGATTGTAACCCAGTGTGCCCGCCAGAAGCGCCTGTACGGCTTCATCTGCATCGCCTGCCACACCGCCATACAGCTGGATTCCTGCCGTTGCCAGCGCCATCTGTGCACCGCCGCCGATGCCGCCGCAAATCAGCGTGTCAACACCGTTTTCCGACAGAAAACCTGCCAGTGCACCGTGACCGCTGCCGTTGGTCGGAACAACAGCCGCGTTCTGCACCGCGCCGTTCTCTACATCGTAAATCTTAAATGCTTCCGTGTGTCCAAAGTGCTGAAAAATTTGTCCGTTTTCATACGTTACTGCAATTCTCATTGTTTGTCTCCCTTTCTGAGGCAGTACTGCCTGTGTTTGCTGCCGTGCTCTGCACGAGCCTCTCCGGCAGCAGCCATTTTTCTGACACAGCTGATACGGCCCGCCCGCAATGCGCAATTGCTTGCCGTTGACGATGCAATCTGCCAGCTTAAACCGCGCCGATTCATAAATTTCTGTCACCGTGGTGCGGGAAATTTGCATCTGCCGTGCCGTTTCCTCATGTGTTTTCTTCTCAAAATCCACCAGACGAATCACTTCGTATTCATCGACGGACAGTATGATTTGCTCCGATGGAGAGATACCGTCCGGCTGAAAATGAATATAGTCCGGCTCCCAACATACCATTCGTTTCCGCTTGGGTCGCGCCATCCCATCACCTCGTTTTCGTCATATGTCGATAATAACACACAGCTGCCGTTCTGTCAAGCAGCCGACAGTGCCCAATCCACAGCAAAAAAGATGGCAGCCATGACTTGTGCCATGTCTGCCATCTTTCATTTATTCACAGCTTTCAATCTGTGTACAAATTCCGTTTTTCAGCGTGAGAATGCGCTGATTTCGGCTTCCGCGGAACCGCAGCGTCAAATCTCGTTGTTCTTCGATAAATTCGCCATCTACAAGAATGTCAATATACGAGAGCATCTCGCGCGTGACGTCTGTAAACACAGAGCCGCCCTCTGCCAAATCCGTGTCATAGGTATAGCCGGTATAGCACCAAACCGTCTTTTCCGGCAGTTGCGTCTTAACCCGCCGCAGCAGCGCCGTCAGGGCGGGCTGATTCTCCGGTTCAAACGGCTCTCCGCCGAGCAGAGACAAGCCCGTGATATAATCTGGTTTTAAGCCGTCTATGATGCTGTCCTCTGTTTCCTGCGTGTACGGTTCGCCATAGGAAAAGTCCCATGTCTCCGCATTAAAGCAGCCCTTGCAGTGATGGCGGCAGCCGGAGACAAACAAGCTGACGCGGACACCTGTGCCATTCGCCACATCATAAAATTTTATCGTCGCATAATTCATTGGCAGCTCCCACGCTTACAGATGCAGCACGCGGTCTTTGATTTCCTGCGTTCTGCCCTGATTCCAAAACTGCGTACCGATGTAACCGCAGGTTCTGCGGGCAACAAACAGCTTATTCTGGTCGCGATTGCCGCAGTTCGGGCACTCCCATACCAGCTTGCCCTCGGCATCGGTGATAATCTGAATTTCACCGTCATAGCCGCACTTTTCACAGTAATCGCTCTTGGTGTTCAGCTCCGCATACATGATATTATCATAGATAAAGCGCATGACAGCGAGCACTGCATCGGTATTATTCTGCAAATTCGGAACTTCTACATAACTGATTGCACCGCCCGGAGACAGCTTCTGGAATTCCGACTCAAACTTCAGCTTATGGAATGCATCAATGTGCTCGGCAACATGCACATGATAGCTGTTTGTGATGTAATTTCTGTCTGTGACGCCCGGAATGATGCCAAAGCGCTTTTGCAGGCACTTGGCGAACTTATATGTCGTGGATTCCATCGGCGTGCCGTATACGGAATAGCTGATGTTTTCCGCTTCCGACCATTCCTTGCACTTGTCATTGAGCTTCTGCATGACTTGCAGCGAAAATTCTCTGCCCTCCGGCGAGGTATGCGTCTTGCCAATCATGCGCACGCACATCTCACACAGACCGGCATAGCCCAGTGAAATCGTCGAATACCCGCCAAACAGCAGCTTGTCAATGGTCTCGCCCTTCTTCAGGCGTGCCAGCGCACCGTTCTGCCACAGAATCGGCGCAACGTCAGAAATCGTGCCGAGCAGACGCTCATGACGGCAGCGCAGTGCACGATGACATAAATCCAGCCGTTCTTCGTAAATTCTCCAGAACGCATCCATATCGCCGTGAGACGAACAGGCAACGTCAACCAAGTTGATGGTGACAACGCCCTGATTAAATCTGCCGTAATACTTGTGAGAGCCATCCGGTTTGCGCTGGCTGTCCTCTACCGTCAGGAACGAGCGGCAGCCCATGCACGGATACACATCACCCTGCTTGAGCGAACGCATGACCTTTGCGGAAATATAATCCGGCACCATGCGTTTTGCCGTACACTCTGCGGACAGCTCCGTCAGATACCAATACTTGGAATCCTTGGTGATATTGTCTTCATCCAGCACATAAATCAGCTTCGGGAATGCCGGCGTAATCCAGATGCCCTTTTCATTCTTGACGCCCTGCATGCGCTGACGCAGTACCTCTTCGATAATCATCGCGAGGTCATCGCGCTCCTGTCCCTCCGGCACTTCGTCCAGATACATAAACATTGTGACAAACGGTGCCTGACCATTACAGGTCATCAGGGTAATGAGCTGGTACTGAATGGTCTGAATGCCGCTCTTTACTTCGCTTCTCAGGCGGCTTTCTACCACTTTATTGACAATGCGGTCATCCAGCGAGTCGCCGCATGCCGTGCGCTCTTCAATAACCTGCTTACGAATCTTTTTGCGGCTGATGTCTACAAACGGAGCCAAGTGCGACAGCGTAAACGTCTGACCGCCGTACTGATTGCTTGCAACCTGCGCGACAATCTGCGTCGTGACATTGCAGGCGGTAAAGAAGCTGTGCGGCTTTTCAATCATGGTTTCACTGATGACCGTGCCGTTTTGCAGCATATCCTCCAGATTGATGAGGTCACAGTTGTGTTCCTTCTGCGCAAAATAATCGGAATCATGGAAATGAATGATGCCCTCTTCATGTGCCTTGACAATATCCTCCGGCAGCAGGACACGCATGGTCAAGTCCTTGCTCACCTCACCCGCCATATAGTCGCGCTGGGTCGAGTTGATAACCGGATTTTTGTTGGAATTTTCCTGCTTGACGTTCTCATTGAGATGATCAATCAAAGCCAGAATTTCATTATCTGTCGTGTTCGATTTACGAGCCAGTTCCCGCTTATACCGATAGCGCACATACTTCTGTGCCACCTCATAGCCGCGCATCTCCATGATGCCGATTTCTACCATATCCTGCACATCTTCGACATGTGTGATATGCGGCAGCGATTCCAGCTTCTTTTCTACGGTATCTGCTACCGCCTGAATCTGGTACTCATTCAATCTATGAATCGGCTCAACCTCAAGATTGGCAGCCTTTACAGCATTGACGATCTTCGATAAATCAAATGGAACTTCTTCACCATTTCTTTTGATAACTTTCATCGTAAATCCCTCCATACGCGGCAAATGATTGGCCGCCTATCTATTATAAGCCCACGGACTTCCACTGTCAATATATAGTATGATAAGTGCACGCATCATACTATATATTGGCCGTAAAATCGTGTCCTCTGCGGCGAACATCTACTATTATATAATTTCTCTTTGCAATCCGCAACCGAACCGGTACATAATTTTCCCGAAAATCCGAGCGCATATTTATGATGAATCACCAAAACACAACAAGCGCAATACAGGCGACGATAAAAAAACACCGCCGTTTCTCACGAAACAGCGGTGTTTTTGGTACGCCCGGTGCGATTCGAACGCATGGCCTTTGGAGTCGGAGTCCAACGCTCTATCCAGCTGAGCTACGGGCGCATATCTCTGTTATCTTCTATTATCCGATAACCGTTAAATAGTATACCAGAATCCGCAGCAAAAGTCAACGAGTAAAAATGCGCAAACAGCAAAAGAGTCTCCCGCAGGAGACTCTTTGTGTATATCAAAGCTATCATTCGCGAATGGAACCTTCGCTCAGACGCTTGAAATAATGGCGCGTTTCGGCAACGACAACACCGCTCAATGCCAGAATTGCCACCAAGTTCGGCAGAGCCATCAGCGCATTGAAGATGTCCGCAATCGTCCATACAGCGGATACTGTGAGGAACGGGCCGATAAATACAGCCAAAATGTACAGCCAGCGATAGACCTTCATCGTCAGCTCATGCTTGCCGGTCAGATACTCCAAGCAGCGCTCCGAGTAATAATCCCAGCCGAGAATGGTCGTAAATGCAAAGAAGATCAAGCACAGCATCAGAATGCCCTCGCAAACCTTTGCACTGAACGGCAGGCCTGACTGGAAGGCATAGGCAGTGACAGCGACACCTTCTAAGCCCTGTGTATATGCACCGGTCAGTACAATCGAGAAGCCGGTCATGGTACAAATAACAATCGTGTCGATAAACGTGCCGGTCATGGAAACCAAACCCTGACGAACCGGTTCGTTGGTCTGTGCTGCAGCTGCCGCAATCGGCGCACTGCCAAGGCCGGCCTCATTCGAGAAGATGCCACGGGCAATACCCTTCTGCATAGCAAGGATAATAGCGCCCAGCGCGCCGCCTGCCACTGCACGCATGCCAAATGCACTCTGAATAATCAAAACAAAGGCTGCCGGAATCTTTGTCACATTCATAATCAGCAGCAGCACGCAGAATGCAACATAAATACATGCCATAAACGGTACGATAACCTGCGATACGCTTGCAATGCGCTGAATACCGCCGATGATAACCAGTGCAACGCACACAGTGACAATAATTGCCGCAATCAATACGGTATACGAATAGTCTTTTCCGAACAGCTGGAATGTCCATGCATTGTTGCTGTCAAAGAAGTTGTTGACAGCAGAGGCAATACCATTTACCTGTGTAATGGTACCGATGCCCAGAATACCAACGCCGACACCAAAGAATGCAAACAGCTTTGCCAGCCATTTCCACTGCTTGCCCATGCCGTTTTCGATATAATAGAATGGGCCGCCCAGTGCATGACCGGTTTCGTCCAGCACGCGGTACTTGATCGCCAGCACGCCCTCGGCAAACTTGGTTGCCATGCCGAACAGGGCTGCCATCCACATCCAAAACAGGGCGCCAGGGCCGCCTGCAACGATAGCTGTTGCTACGCCGACAATGTTGCCGGTACCGATGGTTGCGGACAGAGCCGTACACAACGCACCGAATGAAGTAACTTCTCCTTCGCCGCCTTCCTCATTGTGCACCATATATTTGAGTGCTTTGGGAAGCTTTCGAATCTGTAAACCTCGCAGGCGAATGGTCAAATAAATGCCAACCGCCAAAATCAGGACGATAAGCGGGACACCCCACACCCATCCGTCAATCATTTCTAAAAATCGAGTAAACTGCTCCACGTTCATTTCTCCTTTCGTCGTGCATCAAGCGGTTGGCATATCAGCTTTTTTTGCCCTGCACCACATAAAAATGCAAACAAAAAAGAGTTGATATTTCTACCAACCCTCTAAAGAGAATACATAGTTTCATCTGTCCTTTTGCCTGAGAGATTGGTACATGGCTGTACCGTACACCTTCGGCGCTCGTTCTGTGAGACTCTCCAGAGTTTATCAATTTTTAATCACAAATATCAATATAACACAACCATATTGTGAATGCAACCCTGCGGATGAAAAATGTAAATTTTTTGTTTATCTTTTTGTTTTTCCGTATTATTTTCGGAGTCGTCTTTTTTTGACAAGCGATACGGCGGCGCAGACAGAAATAATGCCCACAGCCATATATACCACGCGCTGCGCAGCGGCCTGCGGCGTCTGGTTTCCTGCCATAATGTCATCCGGTGACAGGGTCAGCGTATATTCGACCTCATGCGGAACGCTCATTGCGGTTGTGTCCGCGATGACGGTCATCGGCTGTGTGAAGCTCGTGACCGGAATCTCAAAGGTGGAATAGCCCTCCTCATTGACGCGCTGGTATTTGACGCCGCCGGAAATCATATAGTCATAATTTTCACTGCCCCAAACCAGCGTCATGACCGCTGTACCATCTTTCACTTTAAGTGCCGCTGGTGTGGTCACAGACGCTTTGCCCGAGCCGCCTTCCAGCGAAACCGGAATCGCATAGTCTCCGTCATCCATTTCAATAAACGCAGGCGGTGCCGGTGTATTGGCGGCGCTGTCCGGCAGCTTCGTGCCCTCGCTGTCTGCCGCAAAACAGACGGACGATGCCAGCAGCATCGTGAGTATCACCAAAATTCCCTGTCTGATTCGTTTTTTCATGATGCTGCACCTCACAGATTTTCTTTCTTATAGACAAAATATAAACCGGCAACGATAAAGACAATCAAATAAGCCAGCAATACGAGAATCCCGCGAAAATCTGCAGCTTCACCGGTTGCAATCGCACGAATCATCGAGCTGGTCTGCGACAGCGGCAGAGCTGTAATCACCTCGCGCGCGCCATGCGGAATTGCCGCTGTCGAGAAAAATGTATTACACAAATAGGACATCGGCATGATGATATAATTGGAAAACCGCGGCACATCCGCATGATTTTTCGCCAAAAAAGACACGACAATGCTCAGGCCCGCAAACACGGCACCGTTCAAAAACAAAATAACAAAAGACTGCCAGTTGAACACCAATCCGGTATGAATCGGCAAAATCAGCAGCAGAATAATGCCCGCAGAGTACAGGCCGCGCAGCGCACCGGCAAGAACTTGTCCGACGATAAACTGCCACAGCGGTGTCGGAGAAATAATGACCTGATCAAACGCTTTTTCATACAGGCGCTGAACATTTAGATTTTGCGCAATCGCACTAAAGCTGCCGTTCATCGTCGTCAGCGACACAACGCCCGGTATCAAATAATACAAATACGGCTGGCCGTTCATTGTCGTGCGAATGCCCCAGCCAAAGACAATCAAATACATGAGCGGAGCAATGAGCGCCGCGAGCGTGATTTTGGAAAAGTCCCGCAGGAATTCACGCCATTTTTCCCACAGAATCGTTACAATACCCATAGCTTCAAATACCCTTTGTCAAATGCTTGCCCGCCTGTTCCACAAAGACGTCCTCCAATGTCGTATCGCGCAAGGTGCAATTACCTGTCAGCTCGGACAGATAGGCAATCGCCTGACTGCGCTCGGCAAAATAGCTGCTGTGCACACCGTCCGGATGCATCTCATCGACCGCATACGCGCCCAGCTTGCAAATGAGATTTTCCGGTGTGTCCAAATCCTCCAGCTTGCCGCCATCCATCAGTGCCACACGGTCACACAACGCCTGTGCTTCCTCAATGTAGTGCGTAGTGAGCAAAATCGTCAGCCCCTTCTCATTGAGCTGGCGCAGCAAATTCCACATCTGTCTGCGAGAAAGCGCGTCCATGCCTGCCGTCGGCTCGTCCAGCAGCAAAATCTCCGGCTCAGTCAGCAGCGCGCGGCACACCATGAGCTTGCGCCGCATACCGCCGGACAGCTTGCGAATGGTCTTTTTTCTGTGGCTGGTAAGACCGGCAAAGGCAAGCAGATGTTCTGTCTTTTCACGGATATCCTTGCGCTTCATAAAATACAGCCTGCCCTGATATTCCATGATTTCGTCCATATTCATGTCCTGCCGCATGGAATATTCCTGTGTGACCACGCTGACTTTGCGTTTGATGTCCTTGCGCTGACGGGTCAGCCGTTCGCCGTCAATATAAATCTCCCCGCCGCTCGGCAAAAGCAGCGTGGAGATCATGCTAATCGTTGTGGTTTTTCCCGCACCGTTTGGGCCAAGCAGCGCAAAAAACTCTCCCGTCTCAATGCGCAGACTCAGGTTTTCCACCGCTTGGAAGCCTTCAAACTGCTTGGAAAGATTTTTTATTTCAATCATGCTTCGGCTCCCGCGCAATAATCAGCGAATAATAGCCTGCATCGTTCGGAATTTCTTCCACGCCGTGATAAATCTTCTCCTCCGGCATACCGCAGTTTTCTACCATAACGACATCTCGGCCGCTCTGTGCGAGCTGTTGCTTGACGCGATCCATTTTTCTTCCCGACTTCATCAGCACGCAATTGCCGGAATAATTCAAATCATCCTCCAGATTATGACGCGCCGGCAAAATATGCAGCGGTTCATTCCACTCGGACAGCGAAACATTCATGCGAGCCGCCGCCGCGCAAAACGACGTGATGCCGCTGACGGTTGCCGTCTGATAGCCGTGTTCTTCTACCAGCTTCTTGACATAGCTGAACGTAGAATAAACAGTCGGATCGCCCAGCGTCAGGAATACGACATTCTTTCCCTGTTCGAGCTGTTGCTCCGCTGTATCTGCGGCAATTTTCCAATTGTTCTCGCGCTCCTCTGCGTCCATGGTCATCGGCATGTACAGCGGCAGCAGCGTTTTATCCGCCAGCTCCGGTGCGGCCTGCACGGCAATCTGATATGCCACGGTTTCTTTCGGCTGCTTTCCCGGCACGGCAATGACTTCATTTTCCCGAATCATGCGCACCGCCTTGAGTGTCATCAGTTCCGGATCTCCCGGTCCAACACCAACGCCAATCAATGTTCCCTTCATGTTATAATCCTCTCTTATGATTGAATAATTTTCCTTGTTTCTGCGCCAGTTGCATCAGCTGCTGATTGCCCGCATTCATGGTTCCAAACCGCTCCGGACAGCAAATGACACGTGTGCACGTCTCCATGCAGGCCTTTGCCTGTGCAAGTGCCTGTTCACCGATGGGTTCAAAGGCTCGCTCGGTAATAATCTGCGCGGCAAGTGCCTGCGCCGCGGGCAAATCCATGTCATTTTCATGCAGCACTCCCGCTGCAAACGGGATGCCTTTGCGCTGCAGCTGCCGATAAATCGGGATGCCGCTGCCGCCTCCGCCAATGACGAAAACCTCCGGTTTTCCCGCCGGTTTTTCCAGCTCCATAAAGCCGTATACTGTGTGATAGCTGCCGCAGGAGACCTGATACAGCTGCTCAATATACGCGTCCGTAAAGATTTCATCCGGCGTGCCGCATTTGTCAATGCGGTCTCCCCTGACGCACACCACGCGGTCTGACAGCTTTTGTGCCAAATCCAGCTCGTGCATGGAGATAATGACAGCGATCTGTTTTTCCAGTACAAGCCGTTTGAGAATCGCCAGCAGCTCCAATTTGTGACGAATATCCAAAAAGGATGTCGGTTCGTCCAAAATCAGAATTTCCGGTTCCTGACAGATGGCGCGCGCCAGCATGACGCGCTGCCGCTGTCCGTCACTGATGCAGGTAAAGCTTTTGTCCGCCAGCTCTCGAATATGCACCAGCTCCATCGCCTCGCGCACCTTTTCGCGGTCTGCATCGGACAGCACGCCGAATCGTCCGGTGTACGGAAATCTGCCCGCCTCCACCACTTCTTCACAGCTCATGAGCTCCGGTTCCAATCGTCCGGTCATCATCACGGATACTTTTTGCGCCAGCTCTCTGCTGCCGGTCTGCGAGAGCGGCTTTCCCGCCACGCAAACCGTGCCGCCCAAAATTTCCAGCTGTTTGGTAATGCTTTTAATAATTGTCGATTTTCCCGCGCCGTTCGGACCGATCAACGTCAGAATCTCGCCCGGACACACGGCAATTTCAATTCCCTGAATGAGAACTTTTTTGTCATAGCCAACAGACAAATTGTGTGTTTGTAACATTGCGTTGTTCATGCTCAATCCCTCATTGCCGTTTCTTGTCCCGATGCAGCATCATCCAAATAACGATTGGCGCGCCAAACACAGCGGTCACAGAGCCGATGCTCAACTCTGTCGGCGCGAACATCGTCCGCGCCAGCAAATCACAAAACAGGCAGAACACCGCGCCGCCCAAAAACGAGGCTGGAATAATAAACAGCGGTTTTGACGTGTGAAACAGGCTCTTTGTCAGATGCGGCACCGCAATGCCGACAAAGGAAATCGGACCCGCAAACGCCGTAACCGTCGCAGACAGAATGCTGGACAGCAAAATCAACTGGACACGGAACAATTTCACGTTGACGCCCATGCTCTGCGCGTACACTTCACCGAGGCGGAATGCATCCATCGGCTTGGACAGCAAAATCGTCAGCACCATACAGAAAACAGTCACAACCGTCATCGTGCCGACATTGTCCCAGCTGACGCCGGAAAAGCTGCCCATCGACCAGTTGTGCAGATTGACAATGTTGGAATCATCCGCAAAGGTCACGGCAAAATCCGTAATCGCCGAGCAGATATAGCCGATCATGATGCCGCAGATGATGAGCAGCGACATTTTTTTGACTTTGCCGGAGATCAGCAGAACAAAGCCCATCGAAATCATTGAGCCGACAAACGCTGCCAGAATCATGCTGGTAGAGCTCATCACCCATCCGCGGCTCAAAAAGCCGATCATGGTCATCGCAACGACCAATTTGGCACCGGACGAAATGCCCAGCACAAACGGCCCCGCAATCGGGTTGGAAAAAAAGGTTTGCAGCAAAAAGCCGGATACCGATAACGCGCCGCCCAAAATAACCGCCGCAATCAAACGCGGCAGACGAATCTCCCAGATAATGGCGGTGTTCGCCGATGTCTTTCCCGCTAAGATGCCGAACACCTCGGAAGGAGACAGCGACACGGTTCCGATATTCAAATTGAGCAGTATCAAAGAGCACAGCAACACCGCAAGAATCCCATATCCTATCCAGCACCGCATGGCTGTACGCTGTTTCATCTCTGTCTCCTTCCTATAAATGTTTCGTTTCATTTCAGCCGATGCAAAAAGGTCAATTGGTCGGTCTGATCCGCCTGTCCCGTCACAATGCGGTTGAGGTCTGCAATCATATCCGCCGCGCCGGTCGTCTGCTGAAACATGTTTTTCTCTGTGCACCAGACATTTCCGGTCTGCACCGCTTTGAAATCTTTGAGCAGGCTGCTTTTTTGCGTCAGCTGGCTGATGGTCTGCAAATCTCCCTCAATCGTGCTGTTGTAGATGATATAATCGGCATCTTTTGCCGCCGCATAAAAGGCTTCCATCTGCATATTCATCGTGGACAGCGCGTTGTCATCCACTTTGAGCTGCTGTGCCGTCGGCACATACGAGCCGCCCGCCATGTCAATCATCTTGGAGACATAGTCTCCCGGCTTGCGGACATTGACAGAGCCCGTCGAGCTGATGTAGAAAAACGCAACCGTTTTGCCGGTATCCGCCGCCTGCATCTCGTTCAGCTGCCGGACTTTTTCATCAAAAAACTTTTCTGCTTCGTCCGTCTTTCCGAGCAGCAGGCCATACAGCTTGATCCATTCCATGCGTCCCATCGGATGCGATTCATAGCTGGAATGCTCGACAAGCACCGGAATATTCACCTTTTCCAGCTGTTCCTTCACTTCCGGATTGTGGGTAATCATGGTCGATTCTATGGCAAGCTGACAGTTTTTCGTCAGCAGCGTCTCATAATCCGGCGCATTGTACTTGCCGACATACTGCAGCCTGCCCTGCTGCATCGCCTGCGTCACATGCGGCAGGCTCCAATCCTTTTCCGCGGTGCTGGTCATGGCAATCGCGGGCAGCGCATCCAAGCCGTCAAACAAATCCATCGCAGACGATGCCGCCAGATAGATATTGTCCAGCGGCTGCTGCAGCACCGTAATGCTACTGCTCAGTCCCTGCGGCGCCTGCTTGCCTTCCGGCACGAGCAAATACTGATTCTGTTTTGCAATGGTAATCAGCGCGTAACCGCCGTCATAGTAATCGACGGAAAATTGGTTCGCATACTGCAGCTCCATGCTTCCGGTCGGCTTCCAGTCGGAAAAATCGGAAGCGGACTTCTGCGCACTGCTGCCGCAGCCGGTCAGCAAAAAACACACGCCGAGCAGCAAAAAGCCGAACAAATAGTTCAATCTTCGCATCATATCACTTTGCCTTGACGGAATCCGCGTCAAAAGTCAGCGTGTAGTCAATCAGATACGGCTGGCTCATCGCCGTGGTATCCGCCTGCACGGCAATCTTTTTTCCAAATGCTGCGACCGGAATGTTAAAAGTAGATGTCTCTGCGCCAGCAACCGGCTCATACTTATTGTCTCCGACCATCATGTAATCATAGTTGGAGCTGCTCCAAACGATTTTGGCTGTCGCTTCGCCATTGGCAACCGTCAGTTCTGCCGGAGACTGGATACTTGCTCTGCCAGAGCCGCCAGCTAACGTAACGTTGACAGTATAGGTGCCATCCTGCAAGCCAAGCTCTGCAACCGTCTTGCTGCTGCCGCCCGTCACAGCGCCGTCCGGCAGGGAATCTGCGCGGAGCAGAATGGTTCTGTCATACCACTGCTGCTTATTTTTGCTGAACGCTGCGCAGGAAATCCCCTTGTCCAGTGCCTCCACCGGAATGGCAAAAGTATCTGCGCCGTCTTTATTGGTCTCAGGGAAAATATAATCCTCCGGCTTTGCCTTGGACGCCTGTTCACCGGTGCCCAGATAAATGCAGCGGTATCCGGTGCCGCTCATCGTCATCACGGCGGTCATTTCGCCGTCTTTGACGGTCAGCTGACAATCTGTCACGTGGAACATTTTGGAGCTGCAGTCTACAGAAACCGAATAGGTACCGTCCTTGACCTGCTTGCCGGAAACGGCTTCCATGCCGTCTTCTCCGACAGCCTGCACACTGCTCATATCTGCGGAGCTGGCAACCTTGCTGTAATCCGTCGTATCCTTGCTCTGTTCCTGCGCAGCGGCCGTGGTGTCGGAGCCGGTATTGGCCGTGCTGCCGCAGCCGGTCAGCACACCTGCGAGCAGAGCCGCACACAGTGCCGAAGCCAAAAATGTCTTTTTCATCTGATTTCACCCTTTCAAAACGAGAGCGGCACGAAAATACGCGCCGCTCTGCCTTTGTTTTTTGTATTAGAATTACTGATTCAGCGAATCAATGGCTGCCTGTGCATGCTCTACGTAGATCTGACGAATGGTTTCGTTTTCGCCCAGACCGCGCAGCAGGCACTCAACCTGATAGCCGGCTGCCTCAAACTGAGACTTCCAAGAATCCTTGTCGTCGCCTGCCATATCGTTGTTTGCATGGTCACCCGCAACTACCATCAGCGGCTCCAGAACAACGCGCTTGTAGCCACCCTTCTTGACAGCAGCCAGAACGTCATCCAGAGACGGAGTTGCTTCAACGGTGCCTACAAAGTAGTTGGTGTGACCGTCCTTGGTCAGCAGATCCTGCATCTTCTGATATACACCATTGGAATCCGCAGATGTACCATGACCCATGAACACGATAGCGGTCTCGCCATCATCGTAATCCTTGGTCCAATCAACGATGGCATTCTCTACGCGGGAGAAATCGTCATCGCTGGACAGCAGCGGCTGACCAATTGCAATCTTATCAAACGCATCGGAATACTGTGCAATGTCGCCCTTCAGTTCTTCATACTCCAGACCGTTCATCAGATGAGTCGGCTGAACAACCAGATTCTTAACGCCATTGTCTACCGCCCGCTTGAGCGATGCATCGATGTCATCAATCTTTTCGCCGTCGCGCTTTGCTACATGGTCAATGACGATATTGGCAGTGAAGCCGCGGCGTACCGAGTAATCCGGGAACGACTTCTCCAGCTGATCCTCGATGGCGCCGATGGTCAGACGTCGGCTGTCATTAAAGCTGGTGCCAAAGCTGAGTACCAGCAGTTCGTTTTCACCGATGTTGTCCTGATTGCGCGGGTTGTCCTTAGACGCATCACCGGTGTTGTAGTTTTCTTCTTCCTCTGCTGCTTCGCCGGAACCGGAGCCGGTATTCGCCTTTGCGGAAGTCGTTGCAGAGCCGGTGTCCTTTGCTGCGTCCTTGCTGTTGTCGTTGGAAGAACCGCAGCCTGCCAGCATGCCTGCAGCCAGCACACCTGCCAGCAGCATCGCCGTCAACTTTTTCATTTTCATTTTTTGTACCTCCTGTGGTATCTTGGGGAACGCTCGGATCGCAGCCTGAGAAATATATTCGCATACACGATACCGGCGCCTCTCTCGATAGAGAAAAAGCGTCGACCTTCCCCGCAGCCCACAAAAGGCTGGCAGATGGTACGATCAAGAGCTCGTGATCCGGAAATATTTCCTGTACCAGCATCCGGCAGGTTTCCTGACTTTGGCTCATCGCACAAGAACAGCCTTACCAGTCCACAGACCAGTGACCGCGCCGAAACGCATCGTTCTCCGCTCCCCGTTCACAGTGACGAGATCGCACAGGATTGTTCACCTGTTTCCCTTTTACCCTCTTGCTAGATGCAGGAGGCACCGCATGCTTTGATTCAATTGTTCCAATTCTGCCTATTTTAGCATTGACAATATTGTATCATTTGCCCTATGCCTTGTCAACCGTTCCAATGTGCATTTTCCCGGCCGCACAATCCGCAGAATCTTGTTTTACCGTTTTTATTGTACCGCATTTTATGTGCGGTGTAAACAAAAAGAACCCATTTACCGAGAAGTGGGCAAATGCGTCCTTATTGTTGGAATATTGTATTATTTGTCGAGCAGATACTGCATGTGCTCGAACGCCGTGGAGCGCTTGAGTCCCATCAGCACCAGTCCCGCCGCAACAGAGCCCACAACCGTGGAAATCAGGAACGGGATAATATACGCATAAAAGGCGACGGCTCCGGCATCGGTTCCCATAAACAAAACAGCTACCGGATAGGCGCACAGACCTCCGAGAATGCCGGTGCCGAAAATTTCCGCTGCAACCGTCAGCAGCAGCTTCTTGGTTTTCCAGTACATCAATCCGCAGCACAGCGCACCGATCATACTGCCCGGAAACGCCATCAGGCTGCCCAGTCCAAACAGGTTTCGCAGCAGGCTGGCGAGAAATGCACACGCCACGCCGTAACCGGGTCCCAGAAAAACCGCACAGATGATATTGACCATGTGCTGAATCGGCGCACAGCGCGAGCCCAAAATGGGAAACGAGAACATGCTGCCGACCACGGCGATATCCGCCAAGACTGCACAAAGAACGATTTTTTTAATACGAGCACGATTCATAATTTTCCTCCATTAAAAACGAGAGCATCACAAAGAATCATACCCGCGGTGGTATGCCCCTTCGTGACGCTCTCGCGTTACTCTGACTGAAAGAATAGCATATGTTACACGGCTTGTCAACCGACAAGGCATTATCCAAACTGCTTGTCCAGATATTCTACCACGCCCTGCAGTGTATTGTGGTTATTGTCTGCCACAACGACATCGACCGTGTCGAGCACCTCTTGTCTTGCATTTTCCGGCGCAAAACTGATGCCGGCACCGCGCAGCATCGGCAAATCGTTTTGGCTGTCTCCCACAGTACAAACCAGCGACGGCTCGACACCGAGATAGCTTGCCGCTCTTTGCACGCCATCGCCTTTGTGTCCGCCCTTGCAGGTCATCTCATAATAAACCGGCGTGGAAAACGTCAAATTATACTTGTCTTTGACGCGGTCGATAAACGGACGCGCCGCGAGTACCTCGTCATGCTCTCCGGTAAAATTGATTTTTCCCCATTCCTGTGTCGGCTCCGGAATTTCATCCAGACCGCACAGCGTATACGGAATGTCAAGATTGACAAAATGCTGCCGCGTCACCTCGCACATCCGGCAGACATACGAGTGATCGAGCAAAAATACTTCAATGCCCAAATGTGGATATGCTTCCATCACTTCCCGCGCCAGCTGCTTTGCGCCGTCATCCAGACCTTCCATATATATCACTTTTTCCAGCGCCTCATCACAGATAATCGCGCCGTTCAGGTAAACGCCGGGTCCGTTGCACGGCAGCAGCTTTCGATACGCAGCCGTTGCCGGACGCGTTCTTCCGGTCGCCAGAGAGAAATATCCGCCGTTTTGCGTAAAATACTCCAGTGCTTGGATCGTCTCCCGCTGAATCGCATGCGTATCGTCCAGCAAGGTTCCGTCCATATCCGAGGCGATAAAAATACCGTCAAACTTGCCCATACTGATTCCTCAATTTCTGTAAGACTTTTTCAAAATATTCCGGCAGCGGCGCCTCAAACAGCATGCGCTCACCGGTCACCGGATGCGTCAATTCCAGCTCGCCTGCGTGCAGGCACTGTCCCTGTAACTTCCACTTGTCTTTCGCCGGTCCATACAGCGGATCACCGATAATCGGATGGCCAATGTGCGCCATGTGCACGCGAATCTGATGCGTGCGTCCGGTCTCCAGACGAAATTTCATCAATGTATAGCCCTGATAGTGCTCCAGCACCTGATAATGCGTAATCGCTTCCCGACCGCCTGCGAGAACCGCCATTTTCTTTCTGTCGACCGGATGGCGGGCAATCGGCGCTTGTATTGTGCCGGTTTCCTCCCGCGGGCATCCATAGACCACAGCAAAATAGCGACGTCCCGCGCTGTGCACTTGAATCTGTTCCGCCAGCGACTGATGCGCGCGGTCGTTTTTCGCAACGACAAGCAGTCCGCTGGTGTCTTTGTCAATGCGATGGACAATACCGGGACGGATTTCTCCGTTGATGCCGGACAAGCTGTCTCCGCAATGATACATCAGCGCATTGACCAGGGTTCCGCTCCAATTGCCCGGTGCCGGATGCACAACCATACCCTTCGGCTTATTAACAACGATGATATCCTCATCTTCATACACAATATCAAGCGGAATATTTTCCGGTTCGATGGAAACCTCTTTGGGCTCCGGCACTTCGACTGCAATCACATCTCCGGCAGCTGCTTTCGCATTTTTTTTGACCGGCTGTTCGCCGATGGTCACGCAGCCATCCTGCATCAAGTGCTGAATGGCTGACCGCGTCAGCTCCGGCAGCTGCTGCGAGAGTAGCTTGTCGATGCGTTGGCCGGAATCCGTCTCTGTCACCTGAATGATTCGTCTCATTTGTCCGCTTCCTCCGCATCTTTGTGGATAAAGAGATAATAAAAGGCAAACAAAGCAACGCCGACACAGACGTAAATATCCGCAATATTAAAAATCGGAAATCTGATAAATTCCAGCTGAATCATATCCACAACATAATGATTGACCACGCGGTCAATGACATTGCCAATTGCTCCCGCCGCAATCACCAGCAGGCTGATTTTTCCAATCGGCGCTTGAATCTTATCTGTTTTCAGTGCATATACAATGCCGCACAGAATCACCACTGCCAGTGCGACAAACAGCCAAATTTGGTTTTCTAAAATGCTGAACGCAGCGCCGCGGTTCTCCACATAGGTCAGCGACAGCACGCCCGGAATGAGCGGAATCGTGCCGATGGATGCCAGCATCGTCACCGCCCAATATTTTACCGCTTGGTCTACAATAACCATCATGAGAACTGCCAGCAAATACATAACAATAGACACAGGAGATTCCTCCCTTCACAAAGAGAGGCAGAGGACAATTCCTCTGCCTCTTTTTTTACGAATGTTTCATTCGATACGATTTGATTTTACTTGTTGCCCAGTACAGAAGCACAACGCGCACACAGCGTCGGATGCTCTGCATTGCTGCCAACAGTCGGATCATAGATCCAGCAGCGCTCGCACTTCTCGCCTTCCATATGGCTGACGGCAATCTTCACGCCGCCCAGTGCTTCGTAGCTGTCGCCTTCGCCCTCGCCGGTCTGTACATCGACAGCAGAAACGATAAACAGCTTTGCCAGATCCTGACCGCAGCCGTCCAAGAATTCCTTGGCGTTCTCAGAAGCCGTGATGGTAACCTTTGCTTCCAGCGGCTTGCCGATGAGCTTGGAACCGCGTGCCTGCTCCAATGCCTTATTGACATCGTCGCGGACAGCAATGATCTTCTCCCACTTGATTGCCTCGGCATCGGTAAAGGTCAGGGCAGAATCGTACTCCGGCATGTCGTTGAGGACAACGTTGCGCTCGTCGTCGCCTGCTGCGTGCGGCATTGCGTGCCAGATTTCATCTGCGGTGAAGCAGAGAACCGGCGCCAGCATGCGAACCAGCGAATCCAGAATGCGGTAAATCGCAGTCTGTGCGGACAGGCGGCTCAGACCGTCGTCACAGTACAGACGATCCTTGATGACGTCCAGATAGAAGTTGGACATATCGACAACACAGAAGTTGTGGATTGCGTGAATAACACCGTGGAACTCGTAGCTGTCGTATGCTGCGCGAACGCGGCCGACCAGCTCATTGCACTTCATCAGTGCCCACTTATCCAGCTCGAGCATCTGGTCATACGGCACCATCTGATCCAGCGTGAAGCCGTTCAAGTTGCCCATGATGTAACGCGCGGTGTTGCGGATTTTCAGGTAGTTCTGAGACAGCTGCTTGAACATCTTCTTGGAGATCTTCATATCAGCGCGGTAATCAGAGGAAGATACCCACAGACGCAGAATATCTGCACCGTACTGCTGGGTGATTTCCTGCGGGCTCATACCGTTGCCCTTGGACTTGGACATCTTCTGACGCTCTTCGTCAACAATCATGCCGTGGGTGATAACCGTCTTGTACGGAGAAACGCCCTTGGTAGCGATGGAGGTCAGCATGGAGGACTGGAACCAGCCGCGGTACTGGTCGTTGCCTTCCAGATACAGATCTGCCGGATATGCCAGCTCGTCGCGCTCTTCCAGAACCGCTGCATGAGAAGAACCGGAGTCGAACCATACGTCCATGGTATCGGTCTCCTTGGTAAATTCAGAGCAGCCGCACTCGCACTTGGTGCCTGCCGGCAGAATGTCTGCGGCATCGGTATCGAACCAAGCACTGGTGCCCTTCTCGCGGAACAGTGCAGCAACAGCGGAAATGGTATCGTCGTTAATCAGCGGCTTCTTGCACTTCTTGCAGAAGAAAATCGGAATCGGAACACCCCATGTGCGCTGACGGGAAATGCACCAGTCAGAACGCTCCTGAATCATGGAGGTCATGCGATCCTCGCCCCAAGCCGGAATCCACTTGACGCCGTGGCAAGCCTCTACGGCCTTGTCCTTCATCGCGTCTACGGAGCAGAACCACTGCTCGGTTGCGCGGAAGATAATCGGCTTCTTGCAGCGCCAGCAATGCGGATAAGAGTGCTCAATAGTCTCAACAGCCAGCAGCGCGTTGTTCTCGGTCAGGTCGTGCAGGATAATCGCATTGGTATCTTCATAGAACATACCTGCGTACTTGCCTGCATCAGCTGTGGTCATGCCCTTGCTGTCTACCGGAACGATCATCGGAATTTCCGGATACTTCTGGCACACAACAAAGTCTTCTGCGCCAAAGCCCGGTGCCGTGTGTACACAGCCGGTACCGGCTTCCAGCGTAACGTGGTCGCCGACGATAACCAAAGACTCGCGATCCATCAGCGGATGCTGCGTGGTCACATACTCCAGCTCAGAGCCCATGATGGTGCCCAGAACCTCATACGATTCAATCTTTGCAGCAGCGATGACAGACGGAATCAGATCGGTAGCCAGCACGTAAATCTCGCCGTTCGGTACCTTTACAAAAGAATACTCAAAGCGCGGATTCAGAGAAATTGCCAGGTTGCCCGGCAGTGTCCACGTAGTCGTCGTCCAAATCACGAAGTATACGTTTTCTGTTGTGCCGATGACAGAGCTGATCTTGCCCTGATCGTCCTTGACTGCGAACTTGACGTAGATGGACGCACACTTGTTGTCCTTGTACTCAATTTCAGCCTCAGCCAGAGCAGTCTCATCGTGCGGGCACCAGTATACCGGCTTCATGCCGCGGTAAATATAGCCCTTCTTTGCCATCTCGCCAAAGACGGAGACCTGCTTTGCAACAAAATCGTTGGTCAGCGTCAGATACGGGTGCTCCCAGTCACCGACAACGCCCAGACGCTTAAACTGGGTTCTCTGGGTGTCTACGTGCTCCAGTGCGAACTCCTTGCACTTGTCGCAGAAGTCCTTGTTGCTGACCTTATGTCTGTCCAGACCAAAAGCGGCAATTGCCTGACGCTCGATCGGCAGACCGTGGGTGTCCCAGCCCGGCACATACGGCGCCTTGAAGCCTGCCATATTCTTGTAACGCACGATGAAGTCCTTGAGGATCTTGTTCAGTGCGTGACCCAGATGCAGATTGCCGTTTGCGTACGGAGGGCCATCGTGGAGAATAAAGAGCGGCTTGCCCTCGTTTTTCTCCATCATTGTATGGTAAATATCCTCTTTCTCCCACTTCTCCAAAAATTCCGGCTCGCGCTTCGGAAGACCCGCGCGCATCGGAAAATCGGTCTGCGGAAGATTGATTGTCTTGTTGTAATCCTGCGGCATGTAACCGTACCATCCTTTCTGATTCTCGACGCCGTCCTCTTTTTTGAATCGGCGCCGTCCCGCCGGTTCGGCGGGATTCTATCCTAAACAGCCTCGCTGTTTATTCTCCAATAAAATTGTTATGATTTTGCGAGCCGCTCACTTCCACCGTGTAGGCATCCTGTTCTATTCCATCAAGATGCGATGTGTGCTGGGCATCAGCAAAAATTTTTAAAATATCTGCGGGAATATCGGTTCCCGGATTTTCTTCCGGCGACTTCGGTATCTTCAGCTCTGCCGGACCTTCCACGTGCCCCTCAATCGTTTCGCTTGTCGCGTCACTGTGCACTGTGTGATCCGAGATAGAGGTAAACTCCACACCTTCTTTTTGCGGAATCGCAGCGATTCTCTCGCTCTCCTCGCGGAAGGCGCGGGTCATTTTTTCTATAAAGGAAGCGGCTTCCTTCTGCGCCAGCCGCAGACGCGCCTGCTCCTGAGAAGCCTGCACCTGATACCGTCTGACGATCGCTTCGCATTGTTCTTTTGTTTCGCGCTTGAGCTGTTCCGCATCCTCCTGCGCTTGGGTGCGCGTCTGGTCGGCCTGCTCACTCGCTTCTTTTTTGGTTTTGTCCGCCATGCCCTGCGCGGTCATCAGTGCCTGCCGAATTCCGCTCTCAATGCGGCGGTATTCTTCGATTTTGTCCACCATAACCTTGAGCTTCGCCCGCAGTTCTGCATTTTCCCGTTCCAGAGCTTCCATGTCATCCGCCGCCTGATCCAGCATCATGTCGACGCTTCTGGCATCATAGCCGCCAAATACCGCTTTCTCCGGTGTGAAATCTCGGATTTCCTTAGAACCTAACATGTTACCTCCCTGAAATCAAACGACCGGCAAGAACCGGAAAATGGCCGGGATAAACCCGGCCGGACGAATCCCACGAAAACCTGCACGTCACAGCAGCGCATAAACTATCCGCCGTGCAAATTCCAACAGCAGAAAAACAATCAGCGGTGAAAAATCCAGCATCATGCCCCGTCCTACCTGAAATCTGCTCAAAAGATTGCGGCATGGCGCAAGCATCGGTTCCGTCACGGTGTACAGAAACTCTCCCACTGCGGACTGCTGTACCTGCGGAAACCACGAACACAGCGCCCGAATGATAATGAGCCACTGCAATATGCCAAGAACTCGAATCGTAATGCTTGCAAGAATCATATGAAATCCATACCTCTCAGCCGGAAACCATCAGAACTTCATTCCGCTGTTTTCCAGTTCGCTAATCAAATCATCACCGACAATTTCCACATCCAGCGGGGTAATCAAATACGTGTCGTTCGCCACGCGCTTGATTTTGCCCTCAATGGCATATGTAACGCCGCTCATAAAGTCCAGCATGCGCTTGGATGTTTCTTTATCTGTGGTTTCCAGATTGAGAACAACCGTCATCTTATTTTTCAGATGATCTGCGATGTCCGCAACGTTGTTAAACTGATCTGCCTTTACCAAAACAACCGCGAGCTTGGTTGTCGCGTTGATGTTGACCACCTGATTATTTCTGCGCGGCTCAACCTGCGTGTTCTGCCGTGCATCAGATGCAGCAGCTGTTCGCGCCGGTTCCCGATAGCTGTAGTGCGAAGATGCCTCTCTGGCTTCCGACTCTTCTACCGGACCCTCGTCCATGTCGAAATCGTCATCGTCATCGACCTCGCCGCTAACCCAGCGTTTAAAATCATTTACTAAACCCATTTCTGCTTCCTCCTGAATGGAACAAATCTAATTTCTCAGTAGTGGCGGGCGCCGAACAGCGCCGTACCCAGCCGGACAATTGTTGCCCCACAGGAAATTGCCTCGCAATAATCAGCACTCATTCCCATCGACAAGCAGTCCATGGTGATATTATCGTATTTTTTCGCCGATATGTCAATAAATAGTTGAGACATTCTGTCAAAATAAAGAGTTTTTTCTTGATTGGGCTGCGTTTTTGGCGGAATTGCCATCAGTCCGCGCACATGAACATGCTCCAGTTGAGCAACCTGTTCGATCACCGAATCAATCTCGTCCGGATCAATACCCAGTTTGCTCTCCTCTCTGCCGATATTCAGCTCCAGCAGAATGTCCTGACAGATTCCGGCCTTGGCAGCCTCCTTGTCAATGACCTTTGCCAGCTTTACCGAGCTGACCGACTCAATCATGGACACCTTGCCGATTAAGTATTTCACTTTATTGGTCTGCAGCGTGCCAATAAAATGCAGCGGCTTGCCGTCATACGCATGCTGCTCATACTTTTCCAACAGCTCCTGCACGCGGTTTTCGCCGCAGACATCCACGCCCGCCGCAATGGCTGCGCGGACGCGCTCTGCGTCATTCATCTTTGTCGCAGCGACCAGCGTAATGTCCTCCGGCTTGCGTCCGGAAGCAATGGCGGCCTCCGCAATGCGTTTTTTTGCGGTCTGCACCGCTTGTGTGATAGTCTTGCGTTCTTCCTCTGTCATTATTTCATTACCTTCTTGTCATTCACATCTTTGGCTTCCACAATAATATCGTCATTGACAACCAACGAATCATTGCCGGTTACATTTTGCTTTACAATGTAGAAATCGCTTCCTTCGTACAGCGGGTCAATCTTTTTATAGCTTGCCACAGAATTAGACAGAACATAGACGCCCATCTCGTCATTTTCCATGCGCACCGCAGATTTCGGCACCTTGAGGCCTGCATACGAATCCACAACAACCGTTGCCACCTGCTCCCGCATGGAAACCAGCTCCACATCCATATCCTCCGACTGGAAAATAACCAGCGTGCTGTCATTGCTCTCATCGTCCCGCACCGCTTGTATGGTTGCGGAGACATCTTGGCTGATCTGTGAAAAGCGCAGCTTGACGCTGTTGCCCTGCTTGAGATTTTTGGCGTCGGCATCGCTGACCTTTGCGGCGTAATACCAGGCATAGCCCGATACCACTTTTCCCTTGCCGGACGTGGATGCCGGATTTTTCTTCGACAGCTTTTCCAGCGAGGACAAGGTCAGCTCGTCCACGACATCCGGTGTAAAAATGCTCTCGTATCCATCTGCGGACTCACAAAAATAGCCGGCACAGGGAGAATAGATATTGGTCGTCTTGCCGTCCAAGCGGGATTCCAGCGAAGCTGCCTGCTGTTTCAGGTTGGCAAGCTCTTTTTTGATGTCTTTGCTGTTGTCGGAGACCGAGCCGCTTTTCAAAACCAGCTGCCGCAGCTCCGAGGCAATCGACGCAACCTGTCCCAGCGAACCGTTGTCTACCTGCTCGCTCAGCAGATTCATCTGGTCGATGATTTTTTGGTTGAGTCGGCTGGAATTTGTCGTTGTAGACGATGTAGAACTAAACGTCTCCAGCTGCTCAATGTTGTCATTGATGCTTTTCAGCTCGCGGCTGACCGTCAGCGCATCTTGGTTGGAATACTCTGTGACGAGCGCTGCCCCCTTGGACACTTTGTCGCCGTCAGAATAATTGTACTCCACTGTGTTGCCTTCTGCAATATCTACCGTCTGCTCCTGCCGGATAAAGTATCCGCTCGCAGAAAAAGAGTCATCCAGCGACACCTGCTGTGCCGGTGTCGTTTTGACCGGATTGTAGTGACTGATGGCAAAACCGACTATGCTGTATACAAAAATAATTCCAAAAATAATGATCGGTATGCGAAGCGCGCGGTTAATGCGCAGTCCGCCGACCTGCCACACATTGGATGTTTGATTGGAACGCTTCCGCCGAAACGGATTTCCTTTGAATGCCATAGAAAGTACTCCTCCGAACAGAGGGTCTTATGCCGTGACTGCTTCCCTTCTTCCGTTCATTTCCAGCTTGCGCTGCGGAATCACTGTGGAGATGGCGTGTTTGTAAATCATTTCCTGCTTGCCATCACAGTCAAACAGGATGACAAACGTGTCAAACCCGCGCACTACGCCGCGCAGCTGAAATCCATTGGTGAGAAAGACAGTCAGCGGAACTCTGTCCTGCCGTGCCCTGTTTAAAAAAGTGTCCTGTAAGTTGATTTCTGTTTTCATTATAAAAGAATCCTCCCGTGATGTATAGAGATACTTTCAATATGTTACACCACGTTCAGATAAAATTTCTGTCACTTGCTGAAGAATTCCGGAAAAATCTTCCGGTGCGTCGTACTGCAGCCAGTGCACACGGCTGTCACGCCGCAGCCACGTCAACTGCCGCTTGGCATAGTTGCGCGATGCGCGCTTGAGCGTGTCCAGACAGATTTCCAAGCTCTCCCGTCCTTCCAGATACGGCACCAGCTCTTTGTAGCCGATGGCTTGTCCCGCCGTGCCGATGAGCTTTCCGCTCTTCCACAGGCGCTCGGTCTCTGCAACGAGTCCTTGTTCCGCCATCTGATCCACGCGGCGGTCGATGCGGTCATACAGCATCTGCCGATCTGACGGGCACAGGGCAAACAAAATTGCATCGTACTTTGGCTCCGGCCGCTTATTTTTCGCGTTCCATTCGTTGATGGTCATGCCAGTCTGGTCGTACACCTCCAGTGCCCGCACCACGCGCTTGACGTTGTTTTCATGGATGCGCTGCGCCGATACCGGATCAACAGCACGCAGCATTTCATGCAGCGCATGCGCGCCCTGCTCCCGTGCAATGGCATTGTATTTTTCCCGCGCTTCCAGATTGGTCTCATCGCCGGAAAACACGCTGCCCTCAATCAGGGCATCCAGGTACAGTCCTGTGCCGCCGCACACGATGGGAATTTTGCCGCGCGACAAAATATCCTGTGCGCAGGCATCCGCCATCTGCTGATACTTTGCCACCGAAAACGTCTCTCCGGCATCCGCCACGTCAAACATGTGATGCACAACGCCGTCTCGTTCTGCGGCATCCGGCTTTGCCGTGCCGATATCCATGCCGCGATACAGCTGCATGGAATCCGAGGAAATGATTTCGGTATCCAATTGTTTCGCCAGCGCGATGGACAGTGCCGTTTTGCCGGAAGCTGTTGGACCGGCAATGCAAATAAGTTTTTGTTTCATCACTGATTCACCCGCTTGAACATTTTATCCAGCTCATATTTGGTCAGCCGAACCGTTACCGGTCTGCCGTGCGGACAGCAGGTCACTTCCGGATCCGACAGCACGCGGTCACACAGCGATTGCAGCTCTTCCATGCTGGTTTTCCAGCCGCCCTTAATTGCCGCTTTGCACGAAACCGTATGAATCAAATCATCCAAACGATCCGGCACCGGTGTGCGGCGATCCATCAGCTTCTGCGCCATCTCCGACACGGTCATGGGCAAATCTCCCGCGTCAATGTACGCCGGTGCTTCGCGCACGGCAACACTGTGCTGACCAAACGGCTCCATGACAAAGCCAATGGATTGAATCTGTTCCATGCCGTCCATCATTGCCGCGTATTCCTCGCCGGACAAATCGACAACGACCGGCTGCAGCAGCATCTGTGTCGGAATGTCCACTTGCTTTCTCAGCTGATTGAACAAAATGCGTTCGTGTGCCGCATGCTTGTCAATCAAAATCAGCCCGCTCTCGTCCTCTGCCAAAATATACGTGTCAAAGCAGCTGCCGATGACATGTGCCTTTGGCATATCGTCGATGAGCGTTTCTTTTTCCTTCGCTTGCTGCTGCGCGGGCTGCAGGGCAGGCATCGGCTGCGCAGGCCGAACCGGCTCCTTCACCGGCTCTTTCACCGGCTTCGGCGCACCGACATGTTCCAGCGCGCGCTCGTCTCTGGCGTCTACATCAACAAACGGCAGAAAGCTCGCGCGTTTGGGCGCTCCGACACAAGCCCCACTGCGATAGGCGCTTGCCTGCTGCAAGGTGTCTGTGCTGCGCTTGGGCTCGTCCGACACGCGCGGTGTTAGGCGAATGGCGGAACGCGCAAGCACTTCTGTTTTTTCCTGCGGTTCCGGTTGCGTGCTCGGCAGGACATCTGCCAGCGGCTTGCATGGCTTCGCCTCAATCTCCGGTATGTTTTCTTCGCCCGCCAGTGCATTTTTCACTGCGGCATACACCGCGGAGAATACTTTTTTCTCCTCCGCAAATTTCACCTCGGTCTTTGCCGGATGGACATTGACATCCACCAATCCCAACGGCAAATCAATGCAGACACAGCCGTATGGGAATTTTCCCGTAATGATGCTGTTGCGGTATGCTTCTTCCATCGCCGCCTGCACCAGCTTGGATTTGATAAATCGCCCGTTGACAAAGAAATGCTGATAGGTTCGATTGGCGCGCGGCGCATGCGGTTTGGAAATGTAGCCCCACACGCGAATGCCGTTGAGCGTATTTTCCGGCATCTCAATGAGATTTTTGGACAGCTCCTTGCCGAACACACTGAACACGGCGTTTTGCAGGCTGCCGTTTCCCGGAGCATGAAACACGCGTTTGCCGTCTCGAATACACTGAAAATTGATTTCCGGATGGCTCTCGGCGGCGTGCTCCACCACAGACAGGATATATCCCGCTTCGGTAAAATCCTTTTTTAAAAACTTCATGCGCGCCGGTGTGTTATAAAACAAATCGCGAATGATAAACGTCGTGCCGTCCGGACAGCCTGCCGGCTCGTTCGCCGTCATTTTTCCGCCCTCCAGCGACACATGCACGCCCTCCATGCATCCGGTCTGCTTGGTAAACAGCTCCACGCGCGCAACGGCGCTGATTGCGGCGAGTGCCTCGCCGCGGAATCCCAGCGTACCGATGGCGCTCAAATCCTCCCGCGTGCGAATTTTGCTCGTCGCGTGGCGGCGGAACGCAATCGGCGCGTCCTCCGGCGCCATGCCGCAGCCGTTGTCGCAAACGCGAAGATATGTAATGCCGCCGTTTTCCAGCTCCACTGTGATCTGTGATGCACCGGCGTCAATTGCATTTTCCACCAGCTCTTTGCACACAGAGGACGGGCGCTCGACCACTTCACCGGCGGCAATCAGATCCGCCATGTGAGAATCCAGTTCATGAATCACTGCCATGCAGCACACCTCCCAGTTGATTTGTGTTTTTTATTATACACGTCTTGGCGGGATTATTCCACCATCTTCTGCAGCTCAAAGACAAGATTGAGCGCTTCAATCGGCGTCATCGTATTGACATTGACGCCGCGCAGCTTTTCCGCCACATCGTCCGAGCGGTAATTCGTCAGCGACATCTGCGGTTCTTCTTCCTCCTCGACCTCACGCACCTCGATTTTCGGCGCATGTGCCTCCAGATCCTTCAAAATCGCCTTTGCGCGGCGCAGCACCGGCTTCGGAACGCCCGCCAGCTTTGCCACGGCAATGCCGTAGCTGTCATCCGCACCGCCCGGAACAATCTTGCGCAAAAACGTAATGTCCTCGCCGCGTTTTTTCACCGCGATGTTGTAGTTCTTGACGCCGTCCATCAAGTCTTCCAGCGCAGTCAGCTCATGATAATGCGTGGCAAACAGGGTGCGCGCGCCGATTTTCTTCGGGTCTGCGATGTATTCCACAACCGCACGCGCAATGCTCATGCCGTCAAACGTCGACGTGCCGCGGCCAATCTCATCGAGGATGACCAAGCTGAATCGGGTTGCATGCGTCAAAATATCCGCCACTTCGCTCATCTCGACCATAAAGGTCGACTGTCCGCTCGCCAAATCATCCGATGCGCCGACACGCGTAAACACACGGTCTGCGATGCCGATGCGCGCCGATTTTGCCGGAACAAACGAACCCATCTGCGCCATAATCGTAATCAAAGCGACCTGACGCATATACGTCGATTTGCCCGCCATATTCGGTCCGGTGATAACGGCGATGCGATTGGCTTTGTCATCCAGCAGTGTATCATTGGCGATAAACATGGTATCGCGCAGCATGCGTTCGACAACCGGATGTCTGCCGTCCTTGATGTCAATGACCGGAGAATATTCTACCTCCGGACAGCAATACTGATACAAATCCGCCACTTCCGCCAGCGCGCACAGCACATCAGTCTGTGCCAGCGTCTGCGCGGTAATCTGAATGCGGTGCACCGCGGCGGAAATCTGTTCCCGCACCTCGGTAAACAACTGATATTCCAGATCTGTGATGCGCTCCTGTGCCTGCAGGACGGTATTTTCGTACTGCTTGAGCTCGTCTGTAATATATCGCTCCGCGTTGGCGAGCGTCTGCTTGCGCACGTAATGTGCCGGCACTTTATCCGCCAGCGAACGCGCAACTTCAATATAATAGCCAAAGACGCGGTTATAGCCCACTTTCAGCTTGGCGATGCCGGTTGCCTCGCGCTCGCGCTCTTCAATCGCCGCAATCGAGCCCTTGCCGCCGGACGCGATGTCGCGCAGCTTGTCCAGTTCTTCGCTGTATCCGTTCTGAATAAAGCCGCCCTCACGCAGAGAAAACGGCGGATCGTCTACAATCGCCGCGTCAATGAGCTGTTTAATATCCTGCAGCTCATCCATCGACTCGCACAGCACCTGCAGCATCGAGGACTGGCACTGTGCCAGCTGGATGCGAATTTCCGGCACATGCTCCAGCGTGGCAAACATGCTGCGCATGTCGCGGCAGTTGGCTGTTCCGTACACAATGCGTCCAATCAGACGTTCGATGTCAAACATCTGGCGCAGCTCATCGGCAAGCGCCGTGCGGCGCACCAGATCGTCCTTCAGCTCGCCGACTGCCTTTTGTCTCTGTGCAATCTGGTTGGGACTGCGCAGCGGCTTGCTCATCCACTGGCGCAGCATACGTGCGCCCATCGCCGTCTTGGTGTGATCGAGCACCCACAGCAGCGAGCCGCGCTTTTCCTTGGTGCGCATGGTCTCAAACAGCTCCAAATTGCGTCTGGCATTGAGATCCAGCTCGAGATACTGTCCCTGATAGTACAGCTGCAGCGTGTCCAAATTGGACAGGTCCGACTGTTGGGTGTCCATCAGATAGCGCAGCAGGGCACCAACGGCACACACAATCATCGGATGGTCGGTAAAAATCGTCGGCTCTGCGCTGGCGGCAAACTGCCTGCGCACCAGCTGTTCGCATGCCGCATAATCATACTGCTCCTCCGTCATGCGCTCCAAGCCGGAATCCATGTGTTCATGCAAAAAATCGACCAATGCGCCGTCATCCGCCGCTGCCGGATTGAGCAGCACTTCTTTCGGCGTAAACCGACCGATTTCGTTCATTGTGTAAATGGTCATCTCTTCTCCGGACATATCGGTTGCGAGTATCTCGCCGGTTGTAATATCCGCAAAGCAAATACCCACGCCCCCGACGCCGAAATAAACCGACGCAATATAATTGTTGCAGTCCTCCTGCAGCATAGACGCCTCAATGACCGTGCCCGGTGTAATCGTGCGGATGATTTCGCGCCGCACAAGTCCCTTTGCCTTTTTGGGGTCCTCGGTCTGCTCACAGATAAATACCTTGTGACCGTTTTTTACCAGTTTGGCAATGTAGCTCTCGCAGGAATGAAACGGAATGCCGCACATCGGCGCCCGTTCCTCCTGTCCGCAGTTTTTTCCGGTCAGAACCAAGTCCAGCTCTTTGGATGCAATCTTGGCGTCATCATAGAACATTTCATAGAAATCACCGAGGCGATACAATAAAATGCCGTCTTTGTTCTGATTTTTAATTTCAAAATACTGCCGCATCATCGGCGTAAGTTCAGCCATGATACCCCTTTCTAACCGCTCTGCCGTACAGCGCGCGCAGAGAAGTCTTTGTAATGACCACATCGACAAAATCGCCTACGTGCAGATCCTCTCCGGAAACCAGCACCAGCAGTCCGCCGTCCGTGCGGCCGCAGTGCGTAAACTCGCTGTCATCCTTGCCGTTGGACAAGCCGTCAATCAGCACGCTCAGTTCCCGATCCTGATAGGCATCCTGCCGCACCTGATTGATTTCCTCCTGTGCCGCCAGCAGACGGTTGAAGCGATCCTGTTTTTCCTCCTGCGTCGCCGCATCCGGCATTTCTGCCGCCGGTGTGCCGCTGCGCTTGGAATACAAAAACGTGAACAGCTGGTCATACTGCCCCTGCCGAACGACGTCCAGCGTGCCCTGAAAATCTTCCTCGGTCTCACCGGGGAAGCCAACGATAATATCCGAGGACAGCACGAGATCCGGCATGTATGTCTTTGCCGCCGCAAGCAGCGACAGATACGCCTCTTTGGTGTAGCCGCGGTTCATGCGCTTGAGGATTTCATTGGAACCGGACTGGAACGGCAAATGCAGCTGATGGCTGATATGCGTTCCCTCCGCCATCGTGCGGAACAGCTTTTCCGAAGCATCCTTCGGATGGCTGGTCATAAACCGCAGACGATATTCGCCCGGCACGGCATCCAGCCGCGCCAGCAAATCGGAGAAATCCATGCCGATGCCCAAATCCTTGCCATACGAATTGACATTCTGTCCGAGCAGCGTGATATCTTTATAGCCTTCTTCTACCAAGCAGCGCAGCTCTGCCTCGATGTCCTCCGGCTGCCGGCTGCGCTCTCTGCCGCGCACATACGGCACGATGCAATAGGTGCAGAAATTGTTGCAGCCGTACATAATGGACAGCCATGCATGGCAGCCCTCGCCACGCTGTACCGGCAGACCCTCGGCAATTTCGCCTTTCGAGTCACCGGAAATCTCAAAAATGCGCTTGCTTCCGCTCAGACGATGCAGCAGCAGCTCCGGAAAGCGCCACTGCATATGCGTGCCAAACACAATATCCACGCGCGGATAGCTCTTTTTGATTTTTTCCGTGATGTGCTCCTGCTGTACCATACAGCCGCACATGCAAATGACCAAATCGTCGCGGCTGTCTTTCAGATGCGTGTACTTGCCCATCATGCCGAACACGCGCTTTTCCGCATGCTCCCGCACGGCGCAGGTGTTGACAACGATCACGTTCGCCTTGGTATAATCCTCGGTTCGCTGATAGCCCATGTCGCGCAGCATACCGGCAATGCGCTCGGTATCCGCCTCATTCTGCTGACAGCCGAAGGTTTGGCAGAAAAACCACTGCTGCTCCGGCAGCAGCGCATTGCGGCGGCTCACCTGTTCGATATACTCCAGCTGATGCGCAATCTGTTGTTTTGGAATTTGTCTTGAAGTTGTGTTTTTCATGCTATATCATCCAGTTTATCGAAATTCGTTGAGTTCTGCATCATATACCATCAGATGATGATAGTTTGCGCCGTCCGGCGTCAAATCCGGCAAATCGCGTGCGATGGTCTTGGTGAGATACTCCGGACTCAGGTTGTTGTTGCCCGCGCCGAGAATTGCATAGCACCGCACGCAGTCGGTATCCGGCTCCAGCGTGAGCGCCTTTATATAGTCCTTGATGTTGACTTCTTTTTCGCCGCGCTTGGATTTCTTCATGATGAGAAGTTCTTCCTGTGCAAACAGCGCCTGTACGCGCTCACAAAAATCTTCCGGCACGCCGTTGTCAAACTCCCACGTAATTTCAAACTTGGAATACGCAATATCGCGGACTTTTCGGCCTGCGCCGTTTTCAATGGAATACATCTCCTGCACGGAAATGCCGGACGGGCACACCGCATTCATGCGCTGTACCGCGTCCTCCGGCAGCTGTTCCGCCGTACAATTGAAATCCAAAAATTCCCACTCACCGGAGTATCCGGTGGACAGCGGCAGAGCGATGGAAATATAAATGTGCTGGTTGAAGCCCTCGGTGTACCACACCGGCAGCTTTGCACGGGTGATGATGCGCTGCATACAGTGCATCAAATCCAGATGAGAAATATATGCCGCTTCATCGGTCTTGGAAAATCGCATTCTTGCCTTAAACACTGCACGCACATCCTTTCAACAAGCCGGCCGCACCGCAGCCAGCGCATTTTTCGAGACAAGACGGAGTCGGTTCCGCTCTGCGCGAGCGCTCCCACTCTCTCTTGAGGTGTTCTTTTGTCGTTCCGCAGCCGATGTGATCCCACGGGAACACCTCATCCAGCGGACGCTGCCGGTTTGCATAAAACGCCGGATCCAGTCCGACGGTCCGGAATGCATCCATCCACTTCTCCAGCGAGAAGCAGTCCTCCCAGCCGTCCATCTTGCAGCCCGACTTCCATGCCGTATACAGCACCTCTGCCATGCGGCGGTCGCCGCGGGCAAAGGCGCCCTCCAAGAAGCTGGTATCCGACGCATGCCAGCGGAACGTCACGTTCTTGGTCTTCATGACCTGACGCAGATATGCGGTCTTTTCATCCAGTTCTTCCTTGGTCGCCTGTGCATCCCACTGGAACGGGGTCTGCGGCTTCGGCACAAAGCAGGAGGTAGACGCCGTAATCTTGACGCCGCGCGCGCGGTTTGGCGTCGTCATGCGCCAGCGATACGCGATGTTCTTGCACAGCTGAGACATCTCGTCAAAATCTGCGTTGGTCTCGGTCGGCAGACCCATCATAAAGTACAGCTTGACGTTGTTCCATCCGCCCTCAAAGGCATAGGTGCACGCCGTGAGCAAATCTTCTTCTGTGATATTTTTGTTGATGACATCACGCAGGCGCTGACTGCCCGCCTCTGCTGCAAAGGTCAGACCGCTCTTGCGCACCTTCTGCACGCGCTCCATCAGCTCCATGCTGAAGGAGTCTGCGCGCAGCGACGGCAGCGACAGGCTAACGCGGCGCTCTTCGCAAATATCCAGCAAATCATTGGCGAGCTTCGGCAGCTCGGAATAGTCACTGGTGGACAGCGAGGACAGCGAAATTTCTTCATAGCCGGAATTGTCCAGCACGGCCTTTGCCTGCTTGAGCAAGACATCTGCGCTCTTTTTGCGCAGCGGGCGATAGGTATGACCCGCCTGACAGAAGCGGCAGCCGCGCGGACATCCGCGGAACAGCTCGACCATCGCGCGGTCAAAGACAATCTCCGTAGACGGAACCACAAAGGATTCCGGATAGTACATGTTGTCCAAGTCGCGTACAATGCGCTTTTGGATAAATGCCGGTGCGCCGTCCTTCGGCGTGACAGCCTCCACGGTTCCGTCCTCGTGATACGTCACATCGTACAAAGACGGCACGTACAGACCTTCGATATGGCACGCCTTGCGCAGAAATTCGTCTTTGCTCCAATTTTCCCGCTTTGCCTGACGGTAGAGATCGGTAAACTCAATCATAATCTCCTCGCCGTCGCCAATCTGGAACGCATCGACAAACGGCGCGAGTGGCTCCGGATTGTACGCACACGGACCGCCGCACACAACAAAGTTTTTCAGCGTCTTTCTGTCGCAGGCGCGCACCGGAATGCCGCCCAAGTCCAGCATGTTGAGCACATTGGTAAACGACAGCTCATATTGCAGCGTAAAGCCCAAAATATCCAGTTCGGTAATCGGGTCTCCGCTTTCCAGTCCATACAGCGGAATACCGGCGTTTCGCAGCTCTGCTTCCATGTCAATCCACGGCGCAAAGACGCGCTCACACCAAATGCCGCCCTGATGGTTGAGCAGGCCGTATAAAATGCGGCTTCCCAAATGGGACATGCCCACCTCATAGGTATCGGGAAAACACATACCAAAACGCAGGTCAACGTTTTCCTTATCCTTGACAATGGAACCCCATTCGCCGCCGACATATCGCGCAGGCTTTTGCACGCGCGGCAGGATTCGTTTCAGCTTCCGAGAGAGCTTCATAAAATTCGTACCTCATTTTTTCGTAGTCGTTGATTCAAAAGAAAGGAGCTCTCCGACCACTTGGACCGAAGAGCCCGCTCGTGCAGGGTTCAGGTAGCTGCGTTTTGTGCATCCGTTTCATCCGGATCACCGAAAATGCGCTTGTGCTTTTCGTAATCCGACTGACGCTCCAAATAGGTATGTTCCAGACGCAGGGTCTCCTTGAGCAGCACTTCCAGTTCGGAAGCATATGCCGCCAATTCATCGGTAGACGGCAGCTTGCCAAAGGACACGATTTTCATGTACTTGTTCACAGCCAGATGCAGCCGCACCTGTGCACGGCTCAGTTCTCCGTAGGTCAGCTCACTGATAATCTGCTGAAGCTCTGCACGCAGCCCCAGTGTCATGAGCTGGAATACCACGCGGTCGGTCGGCATGCTCAGGCGCATTTCATACCGCGCCAGCAGCTGTTCCAGAAGCGTGTTGTTTGCCTCATGCATTTTGTGCAGATCTTCCATCTTGTAGGAGTGCATCTTGAGACCAACAGATTCCTCTGTCAGACGAAGCTCCTCCATCTCTTCCGGCGTGATTGCGATGTCCTCCGGCACGGAGGACAGGCTGTAGCGGGAAATGGCTGCGCGCATCGCCTTGTACAAATTCGCCATGCAGTATACCTGCCGCTCGCAGTCCTCAAAATGCGTCTCCGCCTTCTTGAGCAAATCCTCCGTCTTGTCCAGCTTGCTGTGCGCCGCTTTTTCCAGCTTGTCATAGTGGTCGACAATCTTTTGCCGTTCTTCTGTCGTCTGCTTGTGAATCGCAATGACAATATCATCCTTCTTTGCGATGGTATCATTGCGTGCGGCAAGTTCTGCCTCAGCATCCTTGAGCTGCTCCTGCAGCTCCTGCAGTTTGGCTTCGGACTCTGCGATTTGTTCCTGAACCGTCTCCAGCGTTTCTCTTGCGCTAAGCAGTTCTTTTACACTCTCAAACATGCTGTCTCTCCTATTCCATCCGGATAAAACCGTCATATCGTAAAAATCAAATCATAAAGCGAAACCTTCTTCGTACACTTTGCCGTAAACCCGCAAAGCATTCCTCGTTCCCATCTGATTCCGCAAATAAAATCAAACTTATTGTACTACGAATGCACCATTTTCGCAATAGTTTTGCGGCGTACAAAGCAAAAAAGCCGGAAATTTCTCTCCGGCTTTCCCGCCCACTGGCGCGGTTTGTTTAGCTGCGGCAGCCGCGGCATTCGTCCTTTTTGGGACGGCATCCGCAATCCTTGTCGAAATCACTCGGCGCGCCCCGCCCGTCCTTCGGGAAAAATTCCTCAACCGGAAATTCAAATCGGCTGAACATCTCGCACGGGTCCTCCTGTTTGCAGCAGCCGCCGGAACAGCTGCAGTCCTTGGCAGGCATGCAGATGTCGTATGCCGGCATGAGCAGCTGAATGTCGCGCTCCAAACGGATAATGGAAAACTGTCCCAGCGTGACAAACAGCTTTTTCACGCCGGTGTCCAGAATGATGTCGTCACCGAACAGGCAGCTCAGCGGTTCCGGCACCTCGCTCAAATCACAGCAGCAGCCGCACCGGCACTCCGGCTCCATAATCTTGGCGGACAGCACCAGCGGGTCAAGTGTTTCTGTTTGTGCCGCAGGCTTTTCCCTGTGCAGCAATCGCCCGCCGACGGCGGCGCTCGCCCTGCACGGCTTCAAACAGCTCCCGCGAGACAATCGCCCATTCCGGCCGCGCATGCACATACCAATCCTGCTGCGGCAGCGCCTGCGTCTTTCCCTCCAAGTAATCAACCACGGTGCTTTTATGATTGACGAACACGCCGCAGTAAATCGAATTGTCCAGACAGCGCCGCACGCCGCGTGCATCCCATCTGTTTCCGCGCTTTGTGAAACGTCCCGCATGATTTAAGTGTGCCGCGATGCCCGCTGCACCCATGCCCGCGAGATACAGCCGAAACATCTCCCGCACCGTCTCCGCCTCTCTCGGCTGGATGCGCAGGGAAAACAATCCGGTGCGCGTATACCCGAAAATCACCGGCGGCACCCGTCCGCGTCTGGCATTGATGTCCTTGCCAAATTTGATGCGCTTGGACAAATGCGCGCTCTCCTCCTGCGCCAGTGACGCGTATACGGTCAGAATAAATTCCGAATCCCCCATGCACGCCTGTCCTTCCGACAAAAATCGAAGCTGTACGCCGCATTGCTTGAGCTGGCGCACCGCCTGCAGGCAGTCGACCGTGTTGCGCGCAAAGCGCGAAATATCCTTGACGCACAGCACATCAAACGCACCCGCCTGTGCATCGTCCAGCATGTGTAAAAATTCCGTCCTGTTGCGCATTTGTCTGCCGGAAATGCCCGCATCCGCGTAAATATGCGTCAAGTGCAGCTGATTGCTGCGCGCATACGATGCAAAAAACAAGCGCTGATGGACAAGACTGTCGAGCTGTGTCTGTTTTTGGGTGGATACGCGGCAGTATGCCGCCATGCGCAATGGAATCATGTTCTTCCCTCCTATCCGACAAGTATATGCAGAAATTCATTGCGTTTTTCCTCCGAATCTTTTACAATAACAGACAGAAAGTCAGGTGATTTTGATGCGCAATACAACGCTGATTTATATTCAGAAAAATGACAATTATTTGATGCTGCACCGCACGAAAAAGAAAAATGACCAGAGCCATGACAAATGGCTTGGCATCGGCGGCAAATTTGAAGACAAAGAGAGTCCGGAGGACTGCGTTGTGCGCGAGACCAAGGAGGAAACCGGTCTGACCTTGACGCACTACAAATACCGCGGCATTGTGACCTTTGTTTCCGACATCTGGGAGACCGAGTACATGCATTTGTTCACGGCGGACGGCTTCACCGGCAATCTTATCGAATGCGACGAGGGCGATCTGGAATGGATTCCGCGCGAACAGCTGCTCTCTCTGCCCGCATGGGAAGGCGACAAAATTTTTCTAAATCTGCTGTTTGACGAAACGCAGCCGTTTTTCTCCCTCAAGTTCATCTATGAGGGCGATACGCTGACCTTTGCGTCCAAGGACGGCGTGCCGCTGCCCTTGGCATCCTCGCATTGAGCGGGGCAAATGGTTCAACAACTGCCTCCGGCTTGTTCGTGCGCTCGATGGTCTGTGCGTTCGGCGCACCGGCCTGTGAGGTAAAGATGCGCGCCGTGCCCTCACTGCCGTACAAAATCGTTCGCTTGTCAAAATATGCCAGACCGCAAATGTCCTGCATGCGGCCGCAGCCCGCACTGATTTCCGCGAATACCTTGTAGTAATAGCGGACATCCACATGGAAAAAACCGCGGTTAAAGTCCACCGGCTGTACGTCAATGTCTACCCACAGCAGCTCTGCGCGGCGCGGCTTGACACTGGACGAGCGTTCCAACAGCTCCTGCGACTGCCGCGTCAGATAAACTCGCAAATCGCGGATGCATTCCTTGGAGCGGCAGGCGTCATAGACTTTTCTAGTATGCGTGCAGACCGCCTCACGGATGGGCTTTTCTCCGCAGATTGGGCCGGGTGTTACGCGTTCACTCATATGTTTTCCCTCCATCTCAGATGTTCTGTTGCATTCTATGCCGCAGATGCAAAAAGGTGATTTCGTTTGACCAAAGGAGTGTTTTTTATGACTGCTCAGGATTATGAAGTCTGGACGCGCCCGCTGCGCAGGCATCCGAGCCTGACCAAGGCGCTGCTGTGTATCAACAAGGTGCTGACGCTGCTCGTCTACCTTACATATCCGCTGCTGCTGCTCACGCTGCTGCTGCAAAAGGACGCGAGACTGGCAACCGTTTTTCTGACGCCCGCCATTTCGTTTGTGCTGGTGTCTGTCTTTCGTGACCGCGTCAATATGCCGCGCCCCTATGAACAGCTGGACATCCGGCCCCTCATCCACAAAGACACGCGCGGCCACTCGTTTCCAAGCCGGCATGTGTTTTCTTCCGCCGTTATCTCCTGCGCCTTTTTGTACACGGTTCCCTGCCTCGGCGCAATCGGCTTGCTCATCACGGTATGGCTTGCCGTCATGCGGGTGCTGGGCGGCGTGCATTTTCCGCGCGATGTCATCGCGGGCTTTTGCATCGGCCTGCTGTCCGGTTGGGTCGGTTTTGTTCTTCTGTAATATCTGTCTGTTCTTTTTTGCGCACGCCGCAATTTTTTACACAGAATGCATAGTATTTTTTGCGAAAATATGATAAACTTGAAAAAGCAAGAGTTCCACCACTTGGTTAGAAATAGAAAGAGGAAGATAGCATGAGCAATGTTTGTGTAAAGAACTGCTGCATCGGCAGCGGCATTCCGAAAATTTGTGTTCCAATCGTTGCCACCAACCTGCGCGAGATTTTCTCTCAGGCACGCGGCATGCAGCGCAAAAATTTCGATTTGATTGAATGGCGTATTGACCGCTTTGCGGATTTCCATGACATCAACATGGTTCGCCGCGCCTCCCGCATCCTGCACGGCATTCTGGACGACCAGCCGTTTATTTTGACCTTCCGTACCATCGGTGAGGGCGGCAAGCAGCCGATTGAACCGGAATACTACGTTGAGCTGTACCGCACCGCCATCGAGGAGCATCTGGTCGACATGATTGATGTCGAGCTGTTCATCGGTGACGAGATTGTCAAGGAGCTGACGGATCTGGCACACAGCCACGGCATGCCGGTCATTATCTCCAACCACGATTTTGACCGCACCCCGCCGCATGAAGAGCTGATCGCCCGCATGAAGCATGCGGAGAGTGTCGGCGCGGATATTTTAAAAATCGCCGTCATGCCAAAGGACAAGCACGATGTCTTGGAGCTGCTGTACGCCACGGAGCAGATGTCGCGCGAGAGCGACTGCCCGCTCATCACCATGTCCATGGGTCAGAGCGGCATCATCAGCCGTCTGAGCGGCGAAATTTTCGGCAGCGCTGTGACCTTCGGTACGATTGGCGCAGCTTCTGCACCGGGACAGATTGATCTGGATTCCCTGCGCATGGTTCTCCAGCTGCTGCACAAGCACATTTGATACAAAGACATAAAAAAGCCCTGATTCGATGATTTTCAGTCGAATCAGGGCTTTTGCTTACTTGTCCAAATAAATCGTTCTGTCCGGATATGTCCGGTCGGCGCTCGGTGTATCTTCGGTATACTTCTGTGTGCAGGCACTGTCTGTGTACGCGGTATAGCCGCTCGGTGCCTGTACCAAAACCGGAATGCCGTTCGGAACAGAAATCGTCTGCTTTCCGGCATCGGATACCAGCGTGATGGTGCGGGACCATGCCGGCACAACCAGACTTTCTTCAATGAAGTCCGCCGGTTTTACAACACCGTCACTGTTGTACGTCATGCTGCGCGACATGGTGCAGGTTTTTTCCTCTCCATTGGCGCTCTGCATGGTATAGGTGCGGAAAATATCCAAAATGCGCAGAGATTTTTTCTCCACATCGTATTCCTGTGTGGTGTACGTATACGTTCTGCCGTTGTCGCCCGTGCCGGACAGCGCGGAAATGTCCGTCACAATATGATAGGTCTCGCCGCAGTCCTGCATCGAGGTGACGCGCTCTTTGCTGTTATACGAACCAAATCCGTATTTCTCAAACAGCTGCTCGGCATAGGACGCGCTGTTTTCCTGTTTTTCTGCCGCGTTTGCCTGTATGACGAGTGCTTGTTCCTTGATGCTGCCGTCTGTATTGGCTTCTGCATAGGTGTAAAAATCCTGTCCGTCGTGCTGGAAATAGTATTTGAACAGCATTCCCGTCTCTGTCTTGCGGTAGCGGCAAATGGTTCCCAGCACGTCATCATAATACAGCGTCAGCAGCGCATTGGATTCTTTTTTCTCCTTGCCAACGCGCATACACGTACTGAACGACGGCTGAATGTCATCCGCCTGATAGGCCTCCAGCGTATTCGCGGCATAAATCTGTTCCAGCGTCGGCTTTTCGGACTCCTGTCCGCTGCCTGTGCCGTCCTCTGTCGATGCTGTACCGCAGCCTGCCGCTGCCAAAGTCATGCATCCGGCGAGCAGGACAGCTGAAATTCGTTTCAAAAGCATGTGCGATAATCTCCAATATTTTGCTCGAAATTCCCGCAGTTTTTGCAGGTCTTTGTCTATACTATCACATTTTCCGCCGCGATTCAAGGAAACGTGCAAGATTCAATTGACAGCCGCGCGGGCAAGGTGTATCATATACTCAATATGAAACTCAGACAGTTCGTTTGCACCATCCTGTCTTTAAATAAAACCAGGGCTGATGAATCATTTTTTTGTGTATTCTGCAGCAGGCTGGCATGCCTGCTGTTTTTTCTTGAAAGGAAGTTTTATGTATTATTTAAGAGCGGAGGCAAGTTTTGACGCCGCGCATTTTCTCGCACACTATCAGGGCAAGTGCAGCAATATCCACGGCCATCACTGGATAGTACAAATTCGCATCAGTGGCAGCGCACTGCAAACAACCACGCAGGAACGCGGCATGCTGGTCGATTTTTCTCAGCTGAAATCCGATCTCAAGCGCATTGCCGATGAGCTGGATCACACCCTTATTTATGAGACCGGCACCCTGCGTGAGGCAACGCGCAGCACCTTGGCGGAGGACGGCTTTGCGATGACGGAAGTGCCGTTCCGTCCGACAGCCGAACATTTTGCAGAATATTTCTATCAGCGCATGACCGCCTGCGGCTACACAGTCGCAGAGGCCACGGTATATGAAACGCCGAACAACTGCGCGTCGTACACCGGAGAGGAGCAGGCATGACAACCTTTCATGTAGCAGAGACCTTTACCAGCATCAATGGCGAGGGCACCCATGCCGGACAGTTGGCTGTTTTTGTCCGGTTTTGCGGCTGTAATTTGAACTGTTCGTTTTGCGACACCACTTGGGCGAACGAGCCGGATGTGCCGTATGTCTGTCAGACCACAGAGGAAATCTGTGCATCCGTCGATGCCGCTGGCGTACACAACGTCACACTGACCGGCGGAGAACCGCTGCTGCGCGGCGGCATGACAGAACTGCTCACGGCGCTCTCGCAAAAAGAAAACCGATATATCGAAATCGAAACCAACGGCAGCGTGGATTTGACACCGTTTGTCGGCATCTCCCCGTCTATCGCCTTCACGATGGATTACAAGCTGCCCGGCAGCGGCATGGAAGCGCACATGCGCACGGAAAATTTCGCACTGCTCCGCGCACAGGACACCGTGAAGTTTGTCGCCGGCAGTCAGGAGGATTTGCAGCGCGCATTGGAGGTTATTCGAACCTATGATCTGACACACCGCTGTCACGTATACCTCAGTCCGGTTTTCGGTTCCATTGAACCGGCTGAAATCGTAGATTTTATGCAGGCGCACACGCTCAACGATGTCACCTTGCAGCTGCAGATGCACAAATTTATCTGGGACCCAAATAAACGCGGCGTATAACCCGCAGAACAGGACGAAAAAATTATGGCTATTGATACCAAAGCAATCAAAGAACACATCCGCGGTATCCTGATCGCGCTGGGGGATGATCCAGACCGCGAGGGCTTAAAAGATACGCCGGATCGCGTTGCCCGCATGTACAACGAAGTATTTGAAGGCATGAACTACACCAACGAACAAATCGCGCAGATGTTCGGCAAGACCTTTGAGGACGAAATGGATTTTGAGAGCGACTCCAAAGACGTCGTTGTCGTCAAAGACATTCAGCTGTTCAGCTATTGCGAGCATCACATTGCGCTGATGTACGACATGACCGCCACCGTCGCTTATGTGCCAAACGGCAAGGTCATCGGCCTGAGCAAAATTGCCCGCATCGCGGACATGGTGAGCAAGCGCCTGCAGCTGCAGGAGCGCATCGGCTCGGACATCGCACAGATTATGCAGATGGTCACGGACTCCGAAGATGTCGGCGTGCTGATTCAGGGCTGCCACAGCTGCATGACCGCGCGCGGCATTCGCCAGACCAACGCAAAAACCACCACGACTACCCTGCGCGGCAGATTCCGCACCGATGCCGATTTGCAGCAGCGGTTATATCAGGCATAAGGAGAACAGCATGAGAGCACTTGTTTTATCCAGCGGCGGCGTGGACAGCACAACCTGTCTGGGTCTCGCCATTGAGAAATACGGAAAAGAAAATGTCACCGCCCTGTCCATCACCTATGGTCAGAAGCATGACAAGGAAATTGAGGCGGCGGAGGCAGTCGCTCGTTATTATGGTGTCGAGCTGATTACACTGGATCTCGCCAAGATTTTCCAGTACGACACCAAATGCACGCTGTTACAGGGCTGTGCCGAGGAGATTCCGGAGGAATCCTATGCCGACCAGCTCAAGAAAACCGACGGCAAGCCGGTTTCTACCTATGTACCGTTCCGCAATGGTCTGTTTCTTTCCTCTGCTGCCAGCATTGCGCTGTCCAAGGACTGCTCTGTGATTTACTACGGCGCGCACAGCGATGACGCGGCTGGCAACGCCTATCCGGATTGCAGCGACGCCTTCAACGAGGCAATGAAGTCTGCGATTGAGCTGGGCAGCGGCAATCAGCTGACCATCGAAGCTCCGTTTGTCAACTGGACAAAGAAGGATGTTGTGCGCGAGGGCCTGCGCCTGCACGTACCGTATGAGCTGACATGGAGCTGTTACGAAGGCGGCGACAAGCCGTGCGGCAAGTGCGGCACCTGTCTGGACCGCGCAGCGGCATTCGCCGCAAACGGCGTAAAAGACCCTGCATTGGAGGATTGACACATGGAAGGAAGAACTACAGAAGAAAAGCAGGGCATTACCCTGCTCGGAAACCAGCACACGCAGTACAAGGATGACTACGCACCGGAAGTGCTGGAGACCTTTGTGAACAAGCATCCGGACAACGATTATTTTGTCAAATTCAATTGTCCGGAGTTTACCAGTCTGTGCCCGATTACCGGCCAGCCGGATTTCGCCACCATCACCATCTCATATGTACCGGACGTCCGCATGGTTGAGAGCAAATCGCTCAAGCTGTATCTGTTCAGCTTCCGCAACCACGGCGATTTCCATGAGGACTGCGTGAACATCATCATGAAGGATCTCATCAAGCTCATGGGGCCGAAGTACATCGAGGTCTGGGGCAAGTTCACGCCGCGCGGCGGCATCTCGATTGACCCGTACTGCAACTACGGCAAGCCGGGCACCCGCTGGGAGGAAGTCGCTTGGAACCGCATGGCAAACCACGACCTGTATCCGGAGAAGATTGATAATCGGTAAGATTTTTATATGAAGCATTCCAGGCAGGATATATGATGAAAAAAATGTCTTTTCAAGAGAAATGGGTTCTTTTGACCAAATACGAGAACAAGCCTGCGTTAACAAAAAAAGAACATCAAGAGCATTTGTGTATTGGCAAATGACAAAGATGCTCTTATTCGAGGTAGGTGCGCAGGGCTTCTTGTACATGCTTCTGTGTCAAAAGCAAAGCGTGTTTTGCTCACTCTGGCATGTGACAAAGATGCACTTGTCCGCACAGAAGCGTATGATTCCCTCTCTGCGTTCCCATCAAAGCATGTGCAGAAGGTTTTGAAACAAGCCATTGTTCATGAACCGAATGCGCTCGCCCGTTCCTATGCCATACTGTCATGGGCTGATATCACACAAGCTCTGGGTGTACATAAAAAGCAGAAAAAGTTCTTAAAACAGCTCAAAAAGCTGCCAAAAATCAAGAAATCCGAACACTGTATGCTGAGTTTTTACTATGCAAAGTATGTGCTCTGGCATAAAAAATCTCTCAAAAAGCTGCTTGCTTTTCTCAACAGCTCGGATTATCAAATCTGCTGTTGTGCGGTCAATTTGTTATGGGATATTATGTCACCGGAAAACAGACAATCCATAAAGCAGGCGCTGGAACAGCTGCTTCAGCGGGAAGTCTGCGCTTCTGTCAGCGAAAATGCAGCGGAACTGCTGCAATACATAAAAACAGCATAAACCACAAAATCCCCAACTGACATCAGCTGGGGATTTTGCTATATCTTAGATAAAATACTCAATTGTCTTTTCTTCGGTCAGGCGGGTGTTCTGGTTGAACAGCAGGATGGCTTCTCTGCCTTCTTTGGGGCCAAGGGCATACAAGCCGTCTTTCTGTTTGGCGTTGAGCCGGTCAATGGTCACGATGCGATTGCGCTTAAACGGTTCGGAATCAATCAGTGCGATATCTTCTTGAATAAACGGACGCTTGCGGAAATACGGGTCAAACATCGAAACCTGTTCGCCCTCCTGTTCCGTCAGCAGGACATAGTGATCGCCGCCGTAATTTAAGCGGACAATTACCGCGCCATGACAGCGCAGCGTCTGTGTCAATTCGCTATCTCCGCCCAAATATACCGCATCTTGGCTCAGGTACTTGCATGCAACAGGAAACTGACAGGCTTTTCCGAACTGTGTCAGCCAATTGGACAAAAACATCATCGCCATGCGCGAGGTACCGCTTCTGCCGGTCTCTCCCTTGGCATTGTAAGCATCCAAGCTGTACAGCATAATGTGCTGGACAATCTCCGGCAGCAGCTGTTCGCGCGTGAACAAAAAGCTCATCGCATTCATCATGGTGGTCGGGCCGCAGTCGTATTCGGAAATCTGATAATGCATTGGTGTTTTCATGTGCGTTTACTCCTCCGAACACATCAAATCGACGGTGATGGCGGCAATTTTTTTCAGCTCATCTACATGGCTGTATTCGCTGCACGAATGGCAATTGTTCATTGCCGTTGCCAGCACGATGCCCGTCAATCCGTGCTCAGACAACGGATTGTTGTCGCTGCCGCCCATCGTGCTGCACAGATTGCTGGGTATGCCATGTTTGGCACAAACGCGCTGAAACCGCTGCACAACCAGATGCTGCTCCGGTGTCTTGTAGGCGTGAATATGTACCGTGTGTTCCGCCTCGACGTCTGCGCCCAAGCTGCGCGCTTCTTCTTCAAATACGTGCTTGGTTTCCTCCCACGTGCGCATCGCCTGTTCGTGGTCAAAGCTGCGAATTTCACCCGTGACAACACAGCGCTCCGGCACAATGTTGGTCTGTGTGCCGCCGTGAATCGTGCCGATGTTGCGGGTGGTGTTTTCGTCCAGCCAGCCGTTTTGTAATCTGCGTGCCGCCGATGCCGCTACACAAATGGCATGAATGCCCTGCTCCGGATGAAATCCGGCGTGGCTCGCCTTGCCTTGCACCGCAATGCGGAACGAGAGCAGCGTCGGCGCCTGCACCGCTGCGCCGCCGACCGCACCGGTTAAATCCAGCACATACGCCTCTTTCGCCCGAATTTTTGAAAAATCAAACACACTCGCGCCAATACAGTAGGTCTCCTCTGCCGCAGAAAATAAAATCTCAATGGCGCGGTGCGGCAAATGATTTTCCTGCATGACAGTCAGCGCTTCCAAAATCGCCGCCAGCGCCGCGCAGTCATCCGCGCCCAATACCGTGCTGCCGTCCGAAGTGATAGTTCCATCGGCATGAACAATTGCTTTTTTGCCCTTGGACGGTTCTACCGTGTCCATATGGCCGGAAAACAACAGCGGCGGCAGCTGCTCCATGCCTTGGGTCGCCGGAAGATAGGCATAGAGATTGCCTGCCGTTCCGTGTATGCGCTGCGCGGCGTCGTCCTCCTGTACCCGCAGCCCCAAAGCTGTCAAATGCTCTGTTAAAAAATCACAAATCTCTCGTTCTCCATACGACGGACTGTCGAACGAAACCATCCGACAAAAGGTCTGCACCAGCCGCTCTGTTTGTACCATGCCAATTGTCCCTCCTTCTATTTATCTGCGCACATCGCCGCGGTCGCTGACAATTTGATACCCGACGGAACGCACGCGCCCTTCTTGGCAAAGTCGGCACTTTGCCGCTTCTTCATCCATGCAAATTTTGTTGTCGTACAGGTCATAATGCTTCCGTGCATCTGTCGGTGTCAAATTCGGCATCATGACATTCGCACCGGCTTTCAAGCCCAATTCGCGCCCGATGGGGCTGATGGTGCCCAGCGCCGTTGTCGCCGGAAGCAGCACATACGGAAACAACAGCCGCAGAATCGACAGCATGCGCAGCGTCAATTCCAGTGTTCCCGGCTGTTTGTCCGCAAACGGCGTCTCATGATGCGGAATAAATGGACCAATACCAATCATATCCGGCTGTAATTCCTGTAAAAAGCGCAAATCTGCAACCAATTCTTTGGGCGTCTGCCACGGAGAGCCGACCATAAAGCCCGCACCGACCTGATAGCCGATTTCTTTGAGGTCAAACAGGCAGCGCTTGCGGTTTGCAAGGCTCATTTCTTTTGGATGCAGTCTGCGATAATGGGCATCACTCGCGGTCTCATGGCGCAGCAAATACCGATCCGCTCCCGCTTCAAAATACGCCTGATAGCTGGCACGAGACTGTTCTCCGATGGAGAGCGTGACGGCACAATCGGGATGCGCCGTCTTGATTTTATCAACCATAGAACAAACCCATGCGTCCGTATTGCGCGGGTCTTCGCCGCCCTGCAAAACAAACGTGCGGAATCCCATCCGGTACCCGTTTTCACAGCTGTGTAAAATCTGCTCCTGCGTCAGCCGGTACCGCTGTGCCTGCGCATTGCTCTTGCGAATGCCGCAATAATAGCAGTCATTTTGACAGACGTTGGTGAACTCAATGAGTCCGCGCAAAAAAACATCGGTTCCGTAGTGCTCCCGCCGGACAGCGTCCGCCGCCGCAAACAAATCTTTGTCATCGCTCTCGCGTGTAATCAGCGCAGTCAGTTCTTCGTCAGAGAGATCGCGCTGTGTCCGAAGTGTCTCAATTAGCTGCTCCATGTGTCATCCTCTCGCATTTCTTATCATTACGCAGTAGTTATTATAGCACAAACAATGTCTCAAGAAAAGAAGGGCAGAATGGCGGTTTTCCGCACATTCTGCCCTTGCAATTTTGTATGAACAAACTTAGTCTGCAAACAGTGCCGTAGACAGGTATCTCTCACCGGTATCCGGCAGCAGTGCTACGATGGTCTTGCCTGCATTTTCCGGCCGCTTTGCCAGCTCAGCGGCAGCATAAACAGCTGCGCCGGAGGAAATACCAACCAGAATGCCCTCGCGGCGAGCAATCTCGCGGCCTACTGCAAAAGCAGCCTCATTCGGTACCGGAAATACTTCGTCATATACCTTGGTGTCCAGCGTATCCGGAACAAATCCCGCGCCGATGCCCTGAATCTTATGCGGACCAGCCTTGCCCTCCGACAGGACCGGAGAGGTAGCTGGCTCGACAGCAACGACCTTGACATTCGGATTCTGTGCCTTCAGGTACTCGCCGGTGCCGGAAACGGTGCCGCCGGTGCCAACGCCAGCAACAAAGATATCAACCTTGCCCTCGGTCTGCTCCCAGATTTCCGGACCGGTGGTGTCATAATGCACCTTCGGGTTGGCAGGATTGACGAACTGACCCAAAATCACTGCGTTCTCGATGGACTTTTCCAGTTCCTCCGCCTTTGCAATCGCGCCCTTCATGCCGGCGGAACCGGATGTCAGAACAACTTCTGCGCCATAAGCAGCAACCAGCTTGCGGCGCTCAATGGACATGGTTTCCGGCATGGTCAGGATGACATGGTAGCCCTTCGCGGAACCAACGGCAGCCAAGCCAATGCCTGTGTTGCCGGAGGTCGGCTCGATGATGGTTGCACCCGGCTTCAAAACGCCCTTTGCCTCTGCGTCCGCGATCATTGCGTTTGCAACACGATCCTTGACGCTTCCTGCCGGATTGAAGTACTCCAGCTTTGCAACGATTTTTGCGTTCAGGTTGTTTGCTTTTTCAAAATTTACCAGTTCCAGCAGCGGCGTATTGCCGATCAGTTCTGTAATGCTCTGCTTGATAGCCATAATAAAAATGCCTCTTTTCATTTTTTCCTGAGCTGTCGGGGCGGCTAGGTCCCGACAGCCGATATATCATATGGTACGATGATTTCTAATTTATGCGTCAGCCTTGACAGCTTCGAATGCCTGATCCAGATCCCAGATGATATCATCTGCGTGCTCGGTGCCGATGGACAGGCGGATGGTGTTCGGATGGATGCCCTGCTCCTCCAGCTCCTCTGCCGTGCACTGGCTGTGCGTGGTGGTAGCCGGATGGATAACCAGAGACTTTACGTCTGCAACATTTGCCAGAATGGAGAAAATCTGCAGAGAATCAATGAACTTCTTTGCTTCCTTTTCGCCGCCCTTGATGTTGAAGGTGAAAATGGAGCCTGCACCGTTCGGGAAATACTTGTTGTACAGATCCTGATACTTCGGGTTCAGGGATGCATGGTTGATAGACTCAACCAGCGGCTGCTTCTGGAGGTATTCCAGAACCTTCTTGGTGTTCTCTACGTGACGTTCTACGCGCAGAGACAGGGTTTCCAGACCCTGCAGCAGCAGGAATGCGTTGAACGGAGAGATGGTAGCGCCGGTATCGCGCAGCAGAATGGCGCGAATCTTGGTGGTGAACGCTGCCGGTCCGCAGGCATCTACAAAGCTGATGCCGTGATAGGACGGGTCCGGATCTACCAGATCTGCAAATCTGCCGGAAGCCTTCCAGTCAAACTTGCCGCTCTCTACGATGACGCCGCCCAGCGTGGTGCCGTGACCGCCGATAAACTTGGTAGCGGAATGAACCACGATGTCTGCACCGTACTCAAACGGGCGAAGCAGATACGGAGTCGCGAACGTAGAGTCAATAACAACTGGAACGCCCTGTGCATGTGCGATGTCTGCAACCGCCTGAATGTCGATCAGGTTACAATTCGGATTGCCCAGCGTCTCAAAGAACACAGCCTTGGTGTTTTCATCAATGGCATTCTTGAAGTTCTCAATGTTATCCGGATCTACGAACTTGGTGGTCACGCCGTCCTTCGGCAGAGTGTGCTCCAGATAGTTGTAGGTGCCGCCGTAAATGGTCTTGGCAGCTACGATGTTGTCGCCCTGATGTGCCAGCGTCTTAAACGTGTAGGTCAGAGCTGCTGCGCCGGAAGCAACTGCCAGTGCAGAAGAACCGCCCTCCAGTGCTGCGATACGCTTTTCAAAGACGTCCTCCGTCGGGTTGGTCAGACGGCCGTAAATGTTGCCGGCGTCAGCCAGACCGAAGCGGGCAGCTGCGTGGTCGCTGTTGTGGAACACATAAGAAGTGGTCTGATAAATCGGCACAGCGCGTGCATCGGTTGTCGGGTCAGCCTGCTCCTGACCAACGTGTAACTGCAGGGTTTCAAAGTGGAATTTCTTGTCGCTCATTGTATATTCTCCTTATTCTATAGACGATGTTGTATAACTTGTGCTGGTATTCTTTCTGTGTGTCAAAAAAATCTTCAACAGCAGCACATTCGTCCGTAGAAGGTATATTCTTTCGTAATGAAGATACGATGGTTCATGTCGCTTCTCCTTTTCCCATAAAACCTACTGTGTAAGTAGGCTTTTCGTTTAACTGAATATAGAATAGCATGTTTGCCATCCGGTGTCAAGTGCTTTTTCCCAAATTCCTATAAATTTTATATGATTTAAATTTCCGTCCGCAAGCCCTCAATATCCCGCGCGCCGAAAACTGCCGTATTGTTCGTGGGTGTCAAACAAATACGCAATCCAGCCGGGATAATACGGGATAAAGGTATCATTCTCAATCATGTGCAGCACCTGCTCCCGATTCGCCCAGCGAACCGCCTGTACTTCTTCCGTCTGCAGCGTCAGCCGAGAAAGGTTTACTTCCCGATTGAGAATATAGACATCCGTGAAGCCCTCGGCAAACGTTGAGCACACATGCGGGCGCACGCCGGTGAAATTCACTGACAAGCCCAGTTCCTCCCGCAGTTCGCGCTGCGCCGCCTGCTGGCTGGTTTCGCCCGCCTGCACGCTGCCGCCAGCGGACACGTCCCAACGATTCGGCCAGCCGAGCTTATGCGCCTGCCGCTGCTGAATGAGCATCTGTCCTTTTGTATTGAACACAATAACCTGCGCCACCAGATAATAGCCGCCCTCCGGCTTGGTGCCGCGCACAAAGGTGCGTCCGGTCGGCATGCGGTTGCTATCATATATATCCAGAATTTCCATACTTCTCGTTCCTTTTCCATAGCTTATGTTTATTTTACCGATAATTCTTCCATTTTTCAAGCGAATCTTTTCTTTGACAACGCATCCTCCGCATATTATCATAGATAACGAACAAAAAAGAAGGAAGTCTGTATTTATGAAAACCGTCATTCACCCGCATATTCAACGCAGTACGCTTACCCTGCTTGATAATATTACATACTCTCACGCCAAACAGCCGGACGGCTCTGTGCTGGATTTGAAGTTATCCATTCTGCTGCACCACGGCAATCAGGAGCTGCGTTTGGCTTCGGGTTTGACAACGGATGTTCCGCCCGAACCGCTGCCCGCCATCATCTGGGTGCCCGGCGGCGCGTGGCGCGGGACGGACAAAAACCAAAGCATTGCGGAGATGCAGTTTCTCGCGGAGCGCGGCTTTGCACTGGTCTCTATGTACTACCGCAGCAGCGCACAGGCGCACTATCCGGCACAGCTGATTGATGTAAAGACAGCTGTGCGATTCCTTCGCGCACATGCCGAGCAGTATCACATTGACCCGCATCGCATCGGCATGATTGGCCGCTCCGCAGGCGGTTATCTCGCCTCGATGGCTGCCATGAACAACGATTTGGGAGAATCCGACGAATGGAGCGGCTATTCTTCGGACATTCAGGCGTGCTGCGATTTGTTCGGGCCGGTCGATTTGTCTCAGCTGCTGCAAAAGACAACCGCAGAGGTCAACAGCGGCCGCAGCCGCTGGAACAGCATCAAAAAAAGCCACGAGGGCGCGCTGCTCGGCGGCTCGGAGGAGACCTTGCCCAAGCGAGCATATGAGGCAAGCCCCATTCATTATATCAACGATGCGATGTGTCCCATCGCCATTTTCCACGGAGATCAGGATCCGATTGTTCCGCTCAAAATCAGCGAGGATTTTTATGACGCCATGGTATCTGCGGGTCTGGAAAATCGGGCGGAATTTTATGAAGTCACCGGCGCCGGACACGGTACCCGCGAGTTCTTTCAGGACAGCACCAAACAGCTGATTGCCGATTTCTTCACCCGACAATTATAATCTGATACAAAAGCAGAGGGCCTTCCCGACGGGAAAGCCCTCTGTTTATTTTCGTGACAATTACTTGTCCTTGTTGCGGTTGCGATTGTAATTAATCAGGCAGCCTGCCTTGACAATTTTCTTCTCGTCCTCCGTCATATCTGCGATATACAGAGAAATTTCCTTGACGGTGTCGCCGAGCACATATGCCTTGATGTCGTTCATGTCGCCATCCAGTGCAGCCTTTGCGTTCGGGATGTAGATGTAATCGCCGATTTCAAAGTTCGGCTCATCCTTCATCTGGAACGGGAGCATGCCCCAGTTCATGACGTTCGAGCGATACCGCTTGGTTGCGTACTCGCGGCAGATGTTTGCCAGACCGCCGATGACGCGCTGGCAGGAAGCAGCCTGCTCACGTGCGGAGCCGTCACCCGGCTTGACACAGTAAATCATGCTGCCGATTTCGGTTTCTGCCGGTACCATAGACGGGTCGATTTCCTTGATCTGCGCATAGATCTTAGACAGCTCCGGCTCCAGCTCTACCGGATCCTTGCCCGCAACGCGCGCCTTCTCCAGCTTATCCACAACCTTGGATCTGCCGACATATTCCGGATCGCGGCGGGACAGTGTAAATTCTGCCAGACCCAACGGGTTGGAACGGTACGAGGATGTCTCGCCGGACGGAATCAGCTCATCGGTCGTGGTGACATCATCCATAATCTTGGTGCACACTTTGAGCAGAATGTTGTCAGCAAGCGGGCTCATCTCCGGCCAGTCCTTGATGTTCGGGCCGTATACTAGCTCTGCGCCGTCTACCGGTGCATTGTAGCCCTGATATACGCGCGCGCGGTAGGAAGAATCATCGTACTCGTATTCCGGTACAACGTAATCATCCGCAAAATCGGTTGCCGGTGTCAGCACGCCGCCATTTGCCGCGGAAGCCGCAATCGAACGTGCGTCCATCAGAGCGACAGCTGCCAGCTGACCATTGCCCGGCTTGGAGCCTTCGCGGTTCGGGAAGTTTCTGGTCGTGTGGCGGATACTCAGTGCGTTGTTCGCCGGCGTATCGCCTGCGCCGAAGCACGGGCCGCAGAACGCGGTCTTGATGACAGCGCCCGCCGTCAGCAGCTGCGTAAACGCGCCCTTCTTAACCAGATCCATGTAAACCGGAATCGAGGACGGGTAAACGGACAGCGTAAATTCATCCTGACCCAGATGCGCATTGCGCAGAATATGTGCTGCCTCCATGATATTGGAATAGGTACCGCCTGCACAGCCAGCGATGATGCCCTGCTGTACCTGCAGCTTGCCGTCAACAATCTTATCTGTCAGGCTGAAGCCGAGCTGCGGATTGTCTGCAATCAGCTGTTCGGTCTTTTCTACCTCGCGCAGGATGTCGCCGAGATTTGCATTCAGCTCGTCAATCTCATAGGTATGCGACGGATGGAACGGCAGCGCGATCATCGGCTTGACGGTGCTCAGGTCAACATAAACCATGCCGTCGTAATATGCGACATCTGCCGGATTCAGTTCCTTGTATGCGTCCGGTCTGCCGTGCATGGTGAGGAACTGCTTGGTGTCCTCATCGGTACGCCAGATGGAAGAAAGACATGTGGTCTCGGTGGTCATAACATCCACGCCGTTTCGGTAATCGGTGTGCATCGATGCAACGCCCGGGCCGACGAACTCCATGACCTTGTTCTTGACATATCCGTTTTTAAATACTGCGCCGATGATTGCCAGTGCAATATCCTGCGGGCCGACACCCGGCTGCGGCTTGCCGTCCAAATAAATGGCAACAACTCCCGGATACGCGATGTCATAGGTATCGCACAGCAGCTGCTTTACCAGCTCGCCGCCGCCCTCGCCGACTGCCATCGTGCCTAGTGCGCCATAGCGGGTATGGGAGTCAGAGCCGAGAATCATGCGGCCGCAGCCTGCCATGGTCTCACGCATATACTGGTGAATGACTGCCATGTGCGGCGGAACATAGATGCCGCCGTACTTCTTTGCAGCGGACAGTCCGAATACATGGTCATCCTCATTGATGGTGCCGCCGACAGCACACAGGGAGTTGTGACAGTTGGTCAGCACGTACGGAATCGGGAAGCGCTCCATACCGGAAGCCTTCGCTGTCTGCACAATGCCGACAAAGGTGATGTCATGGGATGTCATGGCATCGAACTTGATGCGCAGCTTATCCATGTTATCGGATACGTTGTGTGCCGAAAGAATGGAATACGCGATGGTACCCTTCTTGGCTTCTGCCTTGTTTGCTGCCTGACCGGTCAGTTCCTGCACTTTGGCTGCATCTTTTTCTTCGACAATCTTGTTGCCGCCGACCAGATATACGCCGCCGTCATATAATTTGACCATTTTTGTAGCTCCTTTCGCTGCCTGTTTTTCCCTCGCGCATGGTTGTGCGCGAAAAATTTTTTGATGCATTCCGCTGCCATCCTGCCTCTATGATAAAAAAAGCATGTTTTGAATGTTTGCAGCTTCTCTCATGCATATCATTATAATCTATTCTGCCGCATTGTTCAATCATTCTCTTGCGGAATTCTCTCAAGGAAACGAAAAAAAATGGTGCAATTTTGCTAAAAATCGCACCATTTTCACGAATCAGACCGCCGCAAGCCTTACAACTTGCTCTGTGCCTTGTTCAAAAACTTCTCGTTTGCGATGATGAATCGCTCATGAATTCCTTCACCGATGCAGCCGCCCTTGTCGAAAGCCTTCACTTCAAACACCAAACGCTTGCGGTCTACTTCGATGAGCTTGGTCTCACAGGTCACTTCCATGCCGACCGGAGATGCCGCCAGATGCTTGACATTCATCAGCGTTCCGACCGTGCCCTGTCCTTCCTCCAGCTCGCCGGCAACGCTGGTATATGCCGTGTTTTCCATCAGCGCAATCATGCTCGGCGTTGCGTATACCGGCAGCTCGCCGCTGCCCATTGCCTTCGCCGTCATTGCCTCTGTAACCGTAATCGTCTGCTTGCCGCAAATTCCAACTTCCATGTTATGTACCTTCGCTTTCTGTCTCTAGTTAGGTGGGAACAATTTCCCGTTTCAGTATACCGCATGAGAATCAGCGATGCAATAAAAAACTCATCTGCCGCGGTGTTTTTCTCGTTTCTTCTGCTGACGCAGCTGAAACATCCGCTCCGCTTCCGCTTGCTGCTGCTCTCGCTGTTTGACTTTTCGTTCCTGTTTATTTTCTTCCTGCCGCAACTTCAACGCCTGCTGGGATTTTGTCCCAATTCCAATATTCTGTACTTGTTTTTTTGCTTCACGCTGAAGTCGCTTCGGATTCTTCTTTCTTTCCACCGTACTTGCTGTCACAGCCGGACTAAACTGCAAATTTTCATAGTATTTTAACAGAAACGCATATACCTCATAATCTTTCGGTTCTGCGCCGAAGGTTACTTTCGCCGCGGATAGTTTGCCGTCTTCTATCCGTTCAAAAACACCTACCCAGAATGGTTTCTCAAAATACACGGTTAATTTGCCGCTCACTTTGCTCATGACAATCCCTCCTACACGATTGCTGAGCAAAGAACGGACAACCCGGAGGGGCAGGTTACTTACCACAGATGTTCTGTGACGGCCGGGCTACCTACCGGCTCTAGCATACAAAACTGTATACATTGCGTTTTTATCTTTGCTGTTATGATAATATATATGTATATTTTCAGTATACCGCATGTTTCAACCGGATGCAACCAAAAAATCCTTCCCGCGCGCGGCGGGAAGGACTTTGCGATTCAATTCAATGCTTCCAGACCGATTTCGCGGGTGCGGATACGCACGGCGTTGTCCAGATCATAGCTAAAGATCTTGCCGTCACCGATTTCACCGGTGTATGCCGCATTGCAAATGGCATCAATCGTGATGCGCGCCCACTCCTCGTCAGAAACGACAATTTCAAACTTAATCTTCGGAATCAGGTTGACCTGCACAGCGTGACCGCGGACGTTTTTGGTGCCGCCCTTCTGCGCACCGCAGCCCATGACCTGATACAGCGTGATGCCGTGTACATTGATCATGGACAGGGCATCCTTGACGTCCTCCAGCTTTTCCGGCCGGACAATGGCTTCAATCTTAATCATATAACAGTTTCCTCCCAAACAATCAGTCCAAACCGGTGAAGGTCGGATATGCACGCTCGCCATGCATCGCTTCATCCATGCCGATGCGCTCTGCGTGTTCATCGACACGCAGCGGAACAATCAGCTTGACAATGCCCGCGCAAACCAGCGTGCCGACAATCGCAATCGCAATGGTGACAACAATGCTGAGAACCTGTGCGACAAACAGATGATAGTCGCCAAAAACCAAGCCATCCCACTGTGTAACCGGATTGATGGAGCTTTTTGCAAACAGACCCGTCGCAATACCGCCCCAGATGCCACCGACGCCGTGGCAGCCGAACGCATCCAGAGCATCATCATAGCCAAACTTTGCCTTGATAACCGAAACGGCAAAATAGCAAATCGGGCTGACCAAACCGCCGATGATAAACGCCGCCCACAGCGGTACAAAGCCTGCGCCCGGCGTGATGGCAACCAGTCCCAGCACACCGCCTGTGCACGCACCGACCAACGACGGCTTGCCGTCTCGAATCATATCAATGAGCATCCATGTCAGCATTGCCATTGCCGCAGAGGTGTTTGTGGTCAGGAACGCATGCGCTGCCAGACCATTCGCCTCCAGTGCACTGCCGGCATTGAAGCCAAACCAGCCAAACCACAGCAGCGATGCGCCGAGCACAACAAACGGAATATTGTGCGGCAGGAAATTGCCCTGCTCGCTGCCCAGACGCTTGCCGAGAATCAGGGACAGCACCAAGCCGGAAACACCGGAGCTGATGTGCACAACATTGCCGCCCGCAAAGTCAACCGAACCGATTGCCGCCAAGAAGCCGCTCTCGCCCCATACCATGTGCGCCAGCGGATAATACACGACCAGTGACCACAGAATAATGAACAAAAACAGGGCTTTGAAATTCATTCTGCCGACGACCGAGCCGGTGAGCAGTGCCGGTGTGATAATCGCAAACATCATTTGGAACGCAACGAAAACCAATCCCGGTATCTGATCCGAATACGCGCCCGGTTCCCATCCCACGCCGTTTAGAAACGCGTTCTGGAAGGTGCCGATGACGCCTCCAACATTTCCGCCGAACGACAGAGAATATCCGATTGCCACCCAGAGAACTGATGCAAGACCCATGATGAAAATTGAGGACATCATGGTATTGACCACGTTCTTTCTGCGGCACAGGCCGCCGTAAAAGAACGCCAGACCCGGTGTCATAAAAAAGACATATGACGAGCAAATCATCATAAATCCCGTGCTGCCAGTGTCTATCATTTGTTTCCACTCCTATCATACTACATTTTGCGAACTGCGTAAATAAAAAATAGGCGCCAGTGACCTTTTTGGATCACTGACGCCTTCGTCTTGTTTAGAATACCACGCCTTGCCAGAAAATGCAAGTACTATTTTTGAATTATTCATTTTTTTCAAAATCCCCTGCGCAATAATTCACAGAAGAACCGACAAAATCTCCAAATAGATGGGATGTTTTGTCCATTTACATTCTTTTCTTCTCGTCTTATAATGAAGACAAATCAATCCAAAGGAGTGTGTTCTATGATTGACCGTGAAGATCTCACTTGCTGGATTCATCATTCTATGGCAATTACAGGCGGATATTTGGGCGTGTACGCATTGCTGTGCCGCGATGATTTCTTCGGCAACGCCTTGACATCCAATATGATTTATATCGTCACCAGCTTGTTCGGACAAAATCTCATGGATGTACTCATTCGCATTGCCGCCGTCTTATTATATGTGGCCGGCTGTGCGTCAACCATTGTTTTGTCCAAGAAATACCACAAAAAGCTGTACCCGTATTCTTTGGCAGTAACCGGACTTGCAATTATCATTCTTGGCTTTCTCCCCGAGCACATGAATGCGGTTGTCGGTCTATATCCTATCTTTTTTGCAATGGCATTCCTGTGGAACTCTTTCCCTGGTGCGTACGGCTATAATGCCTCCTGCATCTTTTCCACCAACAACTGCCGGCAAATCGCCAATGCCCTGACGGAGTATTCCATTACCCACGAAAAAAAGCTGCTCAAAAAGGCTTGGTTTTTTTTCGGCACGGTTCTCTGTTTCCATCTGGGCGTTGCTTTTTCTTGGCTGACTCACTATTTTATCGGCATTCGCAGCGTTTGGCTGTGTGCCATTCCGCTTGCTGTCTCCGCGGTTCTGATTTTTTGGGAGGCACAGCTGGAAAAACAGCCGGAACCATCTGTTTGTAAAAAAATACCTGCTGCTATGTGCGTACAGGTAGCGAAAAAACATTGACCGAACTCTCTCCCCCGCTTCGGTCTCCGTATGAATCAAAGGCACTGTCGAACTGGTATGAGTCATCCGGAACGACAGTGCCTGCTTTTCTCACATGATTTCCTATTGTAATGCAAAGGAGGCAGTACGCTATGGCTGTCACGCTAAAAATGTTATCCGAGCAAACCGGCTTTTCCCCAGCCACGATTTCCCGCGTCCTCAACAACGATCCGTCTATGACGGTCGGAGAGGATACACGGCGCATTATTTTTGATGCCGCGCACCGGCTCGGCTATTCTGGCAGCTCCGGTCGCCGCAATCAGCGCACCTTAACAGATACCCTGTTTATCGGCATCGCAGAAATGCTCTCTCCCGCCGAGCAGATGACCGATCCGTACTTTTTATACCTCAAAAATTTTATTGAACAGACGTGTTATGAACACAAGCTGCAAACCGTTCCGCTGCGTCTCGTCGATGGCGAATGTCAAATGCTGTCCGCCTCCGGTGTGGACGGCGTCATTGCCATCGGCTATTTTACCGACAAACAGATTCAATCTCTGTGCAGCATCAGCAGCAATATTACGTTTTTGGATTCTTCCCCCAACGAACTGCTGTATGATTCCGTTGTTCCGAATTTCGAGCTGGGCATGAAACAAGCGCTGGACTATCTGCGTTCTCTCGGCCACACACGCATCGGATATCTCGGACCCAAGCGCCTGCTGGACGAGACACAGCGCGTTGTTTTAGAGCCGCGCCGCCGCTATTACGAGCATTATATGCGCGAAGCCGGTCTGTTTGAGCCGAATTTCGTTTTGGAAACACCGCTGCGCGACCAAGCACTCGTGGAAAACGAACTGTCTCTGCGTCTGCGCTCGCTGGACAGCGGCAGCCGGCCGACTGCGCTGGTCGCCGTGAACGAGGAAACGGCAATCGGCACCATCCATGCGCTGCGCAGTTTGCAGCTCAAAATTCCGGAAGATGTCAGCGTTGTCAGCTTCAACAACACCGTGATGTCCTCCGTTGTAGAACCGGCACTGACCAGCATCAGCCCGCATCTCGACTACATGGCGGCAACCGCTGTGCAGCTCGTGCGCCAGCGCGCTGCCACGCCCACACATCAGCCGGAACGGCATTTTCCGCAAAAGGTTGTCATTCCGCCGTCTCTTGTCGTGCGCAGCAGCACCATGCCATATGAAAAATCTACAGATTGAGAAAAAAGCGGACAGCTGAAATTCAGCTGCCCGCTTGCTTTTTGTATGGTTACCACTGATTAAAGCTGCAAACTTCTTCCAGCGGCTTGCGAACCTTCTTGCGCGGTTCCTTGCTTTCTGCGCTGTATCCAACAGCCAGCACCATGCGAACCGTATGTCCTTCCGGAATGCCGAAGAATTCTTCCATCTTGCTCTGATCGCTCATGCCCAGCACACAAGTAGCCAAGCCGAGATCATCCGCTTCGTACATCATGTTCATAGCTGCCATGCCGATATCACCCTGTGCAAAGCGCTGCGAATCACCATAGTAATCCAAAACTGCCGGCATGACATTGGCATGCTGCTCGACCAGTGCGATAAATGCCGGTACGGAATCTCTCCACGGGCATCCGGTTGCGCCGCCCTCTACAACGAGTGCTTCGCACATTTTCTTTTTTGCCTCCGGCTCATCAATGACGAGGAATTTCCACGGCTGTGCATTGCAGCCGCTCGGTGCCAATCTGCCCGCCTCGACCATCTTAGTCAGCAGCTCGCGGGAAACCGGCTTGTCCTGATACGAACGGCAGCTCTCGCGCTGATATACCATATCCATAAAACTCATACTTCCAGCCTCCTATGTTGGTTTTTCGCTTTCAGTATAGCATCAGCCAGCCGCAACGTCAACGTGGTTCTCCTGCATGAAATGCAGCGGCATTTTGCTTTTTCCCTCAAAATATGGTACGATGTTGCGAGAAAGGAGGCTGCAGGATGATTGTAATCTGTGTCATGGATGACCACGGCGGCATGCTGTTCAACCATCGGCGGCAAAGTCAGGACTGTATCTTGCGCGCGCGTATTTTACAGCGCACCAAGGGAAAAAAGCTGTGGATGAACGCCTATTCCTATGAGCAATTTGCCGCCGAATCCGCGCCGCACATCGTGGTTTCTCAGCAATTTCTGTACGAAGCTGCCGCAGGAGACTACTGCTTTGTGGAGACCTGCTGCCTGAAGGCGGTCGAATCGCGCATCGAAGCGATGATTGTATACCGCTGGAATCGCAGCTATCCGACAGATTTCCGGCTGGATCTCGCGCTGGCGCCGCCGCATTGGGTACAGACGCACACCGCAGAGTTTGCGGGAAATTCTCACCCGTGCATCACAGAGGAGATTTATTTTCCTGCAGCTCACGGAGAGGAGACATAATTTTGAAACACAAGAAACGATTGGCGGCTTGCCTGTTGACAGCTGCCCTCACAGTGAGCACCCTTTGCACCGGTGCTTTTGCATGGAACACACCGACAAAAGTCGCGCACCGGTTTGCAGACGTCAGTTCCTCTGATTGGTTCTGCGGCGCCGTACAAACCGCCTTTGACAAGGGCTACATGAGCGGTACATCCAATACGACGTTTGTTCCTCGCGGTGCAACCACCCGCGCAGCATTTGTTCAGACGCTGTACGCCAAGGCCGGCAGTCCATCGGTGAGCAGTACCAATCCATTCCACGATGTAAAATCCGGAGACTGGTATTATTCTGCGGTGCTCTGGGCGAGCCAAAATGGCATCACAAACGGCACTTCTGCGACAACATTTAGCCCGAACGCCAACGTGACGCGGGAACAGCTTGCTGTTTTTCTGTATGCAGACGCAGGCAAACCACACACCACCGGCAGTCTTTCGGATTTTGCAGACAGCAGCCGCGTAGACAGCTGGGCATTGCCGGCGATGCGCTGGGCAGTACAAAACGGCGTGATTTCCGGCTCCACATCCAACGGCAAACGATATTTGAAGCCATTGGACAATGCAACGCGTGCGGAAACCGCAACTATGCTGGTTTATTACACCGGCGGCATACAAACCAAGCCCGCAGCAATCTCCCCGACCGGTTTTTGTTACGATGACGTGTCAGATTATTCCGGCGCGGCATATGCAGTCGTCAACAACAATATACCGTTTTTTACCAGCGCAGACGCATCCACAACCTCATTTGAGCGATACAGCGCACTGGATGGGATGGGACGCTGCGACACCGCATATGCCAATGTCGGCACCGATCTCATGCCGACAGAACATCGTGGGGACATCAGCAGCGTCAAGCCCACCGGCTGGCACTCGGTCAAATATGACATTGTAGACGGCAAGTATTTATACAATCGCTGTCATTTAATCGGCTACCAGCTGACCGCAGAAAATGCAAACAAATTAAACCTTATCACCGGCACGCGATACCTCAACATACAGGGCATGCTGGATTTTGAAAACATGGTTGCCGACTATGTAAAGGAAACCCAAAACCATGTATTATACCGCGTCACGCCGGTCTTTGAAGGTGACAATGCAGTGGCGAACGGCGTCCTGATGGAAGCACAGTCGGTGGAGGATCACGGTGCGGGCGTCACGTTCTGTGTTTACTGCTATAACGTGCAGCCCGGCATTGTCATCGACTATGTGACCGGCGACAGTTATCAGACCTCCACGCCGTCTCAGCCAAGCGGCGAGACGACAGCCACGTACATTTTGAACACCAGTTCCAAAAAATTTCACAAGCCAAGCTGCTCCAGCGTCAACAAAATCGGCGCGGCAAACAAGAAGTCATTTACCGGAAAGCGTTCGGATTTGATTTCACAGGGATATTCTCCGTGCGGCACGTGCAAGCCGTGATATGAAACAAAACCGCCCTTCGGGGCGGTTTTGTCATGTCTGATAATGATTCAGAATATTTTGCGCAATGGCTCTTTTGGCTTGATGCTGATTCATTGCCTGATTTTTGATATACAAATAGGCTTCCGATTCGCTCATCTGTTTTTTCTTCATCAGCAAACGCTTCGCTCGACTGACAATGCAAATATCCGATAACCTTTGTTGCAGTTCTTCCTTCTCTTTTTGCAGAGAAAGTACCCAATCTATCAAACGCAGTACCTGCGCAAAGGTCACACGGGAAATCGGTTTTTCCACTGCCATTCCTCGAAAATGTCCATTCTGTACAGGAGTCGAAAATTTTTGCGGAACAAGAATCAAAACGAATGCGCTTGTCTGTTTATATATTGTATGTGTAATTTGATATTCCCAGGAATTCACGGAAGATATATCAACAATCACGAAATCGAAGCTGTTATTTTGTAAAATTCCACGTGCTTGTTCGGCAGAATATGCTGAATCAATTCGTTTTTCTGCATATACATTGTAGACAATCCGTTTCATATCATCCATGTGCTTTGCAGAGGTACCGACAAGTAAAATTCGTTTCATAAGCTCTATAAATGCCGAAGGTGTGTTCGGTACTCTCTCAACTGCTCTTCTCCAATCTGCGTGATAATATGCTCTAATGTCATAAGAAGTTTTTCTTTATCCTGCGGCAGGCTTCCGTACATAGGAATTGCATTGGACGCACCCATCGCAGCAAACTGTACCGGAATATTTAATCGTTTTATCAACACCTGCAATTCCTGATATTTTTCCACCTCACGTTCTTCCTTCCAATTTCCACGCTGAATTTCTTGATACAGTTCGGAATTTGGATAAATCGTCAGCATATTGGCTCCAATCAGCTTCGGGTGCAGCTGGTTGCAAATATCCGCCGTTCGTGTTGCGCCAAACACTCCTTTTCCCGCACCGGAGATTCCTGTCAGATAGAAAAACGCATAGCTGATATTGGCAGCATCTAAGCGCTTGCACTGTTCGAGAATATCTTGTGCCGTGTAGCCTTTATTCATAAACTGTAAAGCGTCCGTATCTCCCGTTTCCATGCCAATAGTCAAACTCGTATAGCCTGCGTCTCGTAAAGCAAGCAATTCTTCCTCTGTTTTTTGTTTTATATCTGTGATTCGCGCAAAACAACCAATTGTTTTGACCGTGGGAACGTACTCATAAATACGTGCAGCGATTTTCAATAAGCGTTCAGATTGCAAAACAAACGGATTGGCTCCCGTCAAAAATGCTCGTTTGAACCCTTCTCTCTGTGGTTGCCCTGTCAGCTTGTTCGCTTGACTCGTCATCGGATGATAATACAGTGTCTGAATTTCCAGCAGATCACTTGTTATATCCTGCATCGGAGACATCTTGAACGGAAACGGAATATCATCATACAGCGTACAAAATTTGCACTTGTGATGGGTACATCCTGCCGTCACCTCCAGCAGCAGTGAATCCGCCTCATATGGCGGTCTCCAAACGGTTCCCGTAAAATGCATTTGCCTCACTCCTCTGTGTTTTGATGTTCTCAGTATAACAGAATGTCTGGATTTGAACAGTACGGTACTTTTTTGCAGTACCTTGCCAAATCCTTCTCCGCGCGATATACTAAAAACAAAGGAGAGATTTCTCATGCGAAAAAGCAATGCCGCAATAAAACGGTGCAAAACCATGTCTACGCTGCAAAAGATTTTAGGCGGAAAGTGGAAACTGGAAATTTTATATTATATCGGCGTAGAAGATGTGCACCGATTTGGCGCCCTCCGCCGCCATTTGGTCGAGATTACGGAATCCTCTTTGACCAAGCAGCTGCGCGAATTAGAGGCAGATGGATTTTTGCATCGACACGACTTCCACGAAGTCCCTCCGCATGTCGAATATACATTAACGGAATTGGGAGAAAGTTTTCTCTCCGTTCTGCACTATATGAAAGCATGGGGCGAGAAAAATCTATAACTAGACGCAAAAAGGCGACAGGAAAAATCCTGCCGCCTTTTGTTTTATCTGATTGTCAGCAATCAATCGAACTCAATCGGATCAATGTGCCAAATGTTGTCCGCGTAGTCCTTGATGGTACGATCCGAGCTGAACTTACCTGCGTTGCAGATGTTTCTCCAGCACTTTTCTGCGAATGCGTACTTATCCTTGTAGTCGCGGTTGAGCTTGAGCTTGGTGTCCACGTAGCTCTGGAAGTCATACATCAGGAAGTACTTATCCGGATGGCTCTGACCCCAATCGACGTTGTGGATGATGGAATCGTACAGCTCCTTGAACATGCCGGTGCCGCCATCGTCCAGCGTGCCGTTTACAAGAGCTTCCATGACGCGCTTGATCTTCGGGTCGTTGTTGTAGATGTGATACGGAATGTAGTTGTTGTTCTCTTCCTTCTCAATCTCGTCAACGGTTGCACCAAAGATGTACTCGTTCTCCATGCCGGCTTCCTGTGCAATCTCTACGTTTGCGCCGTCCAGCGTACCCAGCGTAACCGCGCCGTTGAGCATCAGCTTCATGTTGCCGGTGCCGGAGGCCTCGGTGCCTGCGGTAGAAATCTGCTCGGATACGTTTGCAGCCGCCACCAGCTTCTCAGCGTAGGATACGTTGTAGTTCTGTACGAAGATAACGCGCAGCTTGTCGCGAACCTGACCGTCGTTTTCTACGAGACGAGCGATTTCGTTAATCAGCTTGATGATGCCCTTTGCACGAACATAGCCCGGCGCAGCCTTTGCACCAAAGATGAAGGTGGTCGGATGGAAGTCCTGAATGGAGCCGTCCTTCAGGCCGTAGTAGATATACAGAATGGACAGTGCGTTCAGGAACTGACGCTTGTACTCATGCAAACGCTTGATCTGGATGTCATAGATAGAATCCTTGATCGGAGCGGTGCCGTCATGCTTGAGCATGAACAGACCCAGCTGATGCTTTTTCTTGTGCTTGATGTCCCAGAACTCATCGAGAACCTTCTTATCGGTTGCGTACTTCTCCAGCTTCTTGAGCTGCGGCAGATCCGTAACCCAATCATCCGAACCGAGCAGACGAGTAATCATCGCAGACAGCTCGCGGTTGTTCATTGCCAGCCAACGGCGCTGGGTGATACCATTGGTCTTGTTCTGGAAGCGCTCCGGCCACATCTCATAGAAGGAATGCAGGGTACTCTTCTTCAAAATCTCGGTATGGATGGCAGCTACACCGTTTACATAGCTGGAACCGTACATAGCCAGATTTGCCATGTGAATCATATCATGCTTGATAATCTGGACATCCTGAATGAAGTCCGGATTGCGCTTCTGCTGATACAGCTCATCAATAAAGCGGTTGTTGATCTTCTCAATGATCTCATAAATATCCGGAACGACCTCGATGAGCAGATGCTTGTTCCACTTCTCCAGTGCCTCCGGAAGAATGGTGTGGTTGGTGTAAGCAAAGGTCTTCTTTGCGATATTGAGTGCATCGTCGAAGCTAACGCCTTCGTATCTGGTCAGCTGACGAATGAGCTCCGGAATCGAGATAACCGGATGGGTATCGTTGAGCTGGATGGCATTGAAATCAGCGAAATGCGAGAAGTCATTGCCATGTACCAGCTTATAGTTTTTAATCATATCCTGCAGCGATGCACAGCAGAAGAAATACTGCTGCTTCAGGCGCAGCTTCTTGCCCTCATCGGTTGAGTCGTTCGGATACAGCACGCGGGAAATATCCTCTGCGCGGTTCTTCTCGCGAACCGATGCTTCATAGTGCTGATCGTTGAATTCGTTGAAGTCGAAGGAGGACAGCGGCTCTGCCTGCCACAGACGCAGGTTGCCGATGTGCTTGGTGCCATAACCGATAACCGGCAGGTCATACGGCACTGCACGCACGGTCTGGTCTGCAAAGCGAACGAGAACTGCATCGGAATCTACGCGGATGCTCCACGGATCGCCGAATCGCGTCCAGTCATCGGCGGTCTCCTTCTGGAAGCCGTCCTGAATGTACTGCTTAAACAAACCATATTTATAGCGAATGCCATAGCCGTCGAGCGGGAGATCCAGCGTTGCTGCGGAATCCAGGAAGCATGCAGCCAGACGTCCCAAGCCGCCGTTGCCCAGGGAAGCATCCTCTACTTCTTCCATGTCGGACAGCTTGAGACCGCGCTCGTTAAACAGCTTTTCTACTTCATCGTAAATACCAAGGCAAAGCAAATTGTTATAGATTGCACGGCCAATCAAAAATTCTGCGGACATATAATATGCATGGCGTGCTTCTCTGTGCAGCTTCTGGCTTTCCTTCCACGGAGTGGCGATCTGTGCCATAATTGCTTTGGAAAGAGCATGATGAATATCCTGTGCATTGGCCTCGTTGAGATCCTTGCAGCGGTCACTCTTCAGGTATACTTCCATCTCTTCCATCAGTTTGGTACAATTCATAGTGTCTACCACCTTTCTCTTTACAGCAGGCAGCGCGGGTTTCGCCTCAGGGGATTCAGCAGCGGCACAGCAACTCTTCTCCATCTTACGTATGCCATTCACCCGTTATATGCGCCTTACGTTGATATGATTATAGCATACCATTTTGATGTTTTCAATAAAAAAATCATAAAACCATGTAATTTTCTTGTTCATATGTACTGTTTGTAACATTTTATCCGCACTTTTTGTCCTATTTAGAAACTTTGCTTTTTGTTTTTATATCACACAAAGCAATATTCCTACCTTATATGCAGGATTTTTTCGCCCGTCCACTTGACAACCCCGCGCTTCTGTGGTACTTTTAATACAACATTTGAAAACCGTTGATCGAGACAAGTACGCTTCGTGAAGTACGCACAGAGAGCTGTAGATGGTGGGATTACAGTGGTATGGATGATGCCGAATGGACTCGTGAGGGCAGCCTGAACGCCGTGCCGGCAAGTAGGCGCTGACGGAATCCCGCCGTTATCGTGGAGCGCACATGTTGGTGTGTGATGAGTGGTCGATGTTCTTTCGAACCATCGGCAATATGGGTGGCACCGCAGAAGCTGACAGCTTTTGTCCCAGAGATTCTAGCAGAGATGCAGGACTTGGGATGAAGGCTTTTTTTATTGTCCTTTCCTCACTGCATCCATTCAGAAAGGACGATATATCATGCTGAAACCTACTTCTTCCGAAATTCAATCGTATGCCGCGGACTATTCGATGATTCCGCTGTGCCGTGAAATTTACGCCGATGTCACCACGCCGATTGCGCTTCTGCGCAAGATTGCGCAGGTATCCAATCGGTACTGTCTGCTGGAAAGCGTAGAGGGCGGCGAGCGCTGGGGACGGTACTCGTTCCTCGGCTATGACCCGCTTGTTCATATTGTATGCAAAGACCACGTTGTCACCACGGAATATGCCGACGGACGCCGCGAAAGCGTTACCACGGATCAGCCCAACGACATCCTCCGCGCACTCATGGCGCAGTACAAAGCGCCGCGCATCGAGGGCTTCCCGCCGTTTACCGGCGGCTTGGTTGGCTATTACGCCTATCGCATGATCGGCTATGCAGAGCCGACCCTGCATCTTCGCTCCAGTGATGTGGATGATTTCGACCTGATGCTGTTTGACAAGGTCATTGCGTACGACCACCTGTCGCAGAAAATCAATGTCATCGTCAACATGCCGACCGACAACGTCTTGGAAAATTACGGCACGGCGCGCGCAGAAATCGAAAAAATGATTCGTCTGATTCGCGAGCCGATGCAGCTGCCAACCGCACACAAGCACTGCAAGCCGCAGTTCACCTGCAACGTGACCAAGGAAGAATACTGCGACATCGTCAACAAGACCAAGCAGCACATTGTAGACGGCGATATTTTTCAGGCAGTCCTGTCCCGCCGGTTTGAAACGCCGTATACCGACAGTCTGCTCGATGCGTATCGCGTCCTGCGCACCACCAACCCTTCTCCGTACATGGTTTACCTGCATCGGGATGACATCGAGCTGATGAGCACCTCTCCGGAAACGCTGGTTCGTCTGCGAAACGGCCGTCTGTCTACATTTCCGGTTGCCGGTTCCCGTCCGCGCGGCGCAGATAAAGAAGAAGATCTCGCACTGGAAAAAGATTTGCTGTCGGATGAAAAGGAACTCGCCGAGCACAACATGCTCGTCGATTTGGGCAGAAATGACATCGGCAAATTGTCTCAGTTCGGTTCTGTCGAAGTCACAGATTATCAGATGATTCACCGGTATTCCCGCATCATGCACATCACCTCGGTTGTTGAGGGCAATATTCTGCCGAAGTTTGATGCCTTTGATGCCATCTCCACCCTGCTTCCTGCCGGCACCTTGTCCGGCGCGCCGAAGATTCGCGCCTGCGAAATCATCGAGGAGCTGGAGCCGTGCGCCCGCGGCGTATACGGCGGCGCACTCGGCTACGTCGATTTCACCGGCAACATGGACACCTGCATTGCCATCCGCATGGCGGTAAAGAAAAATGACAGGGTGACCATCCAGGCGGGCGGCGGCATCGTCGCGGATTCGGTTCCGGAAAATGAATACATGGAATCCCAGAACAAGGCAGGCGCCGTCATCGCTGCGATTGAACGCGCCGCCGAAGTGGACGCAGACTGAGAGGTGCTTTGCAATGCTTTTACTCATTGATAATTACGACAGTTTTTCCTACAATCTCTACCAGATGTGCGGTGCGATTGAGCCGGATATCCGTGTATTTCGCAACGACCGGATTACACCGGACGAAATCCGCAAGCTGCATCCGGATCACATTCTTCTCTCTCCTGGTCCGGGACGTCCGTGCGATGCGGGCATTTGTGAGGACGTCATTCGGGAATTTGCAGGAAAAATTCCCATTCTCGGCGTATGCCTCGGTCATCAAGCCATCTGCGAGGTGTACGGCGGCACCGTGACGCACGCCAAGCACCTGATGCACGGCAAGCAGAGTATTGTCTCGCTCGACCACAGCTGTCCGCTGTTTGACGGTCTGGCAAACGAAATGGCGGTTGCGCGGTATCATTCTCTGATCGGCACCGACCTGCCGGATACGCTCAAAATCGTATCCACGGACAACATCGGAGAGGTCATGGCAGTCATGGACGAAAAAAACAAGGTCTTTGGTCTGCAATTCCATCCGGAATCCATTCTCACCCCGCAGGGTTCCGTTCTGCTGAAAAATTTTCTTGCGCTCTAACGCATATTTCATAGATAAAGGAGAGTTCTCATTATGATTAAAGAAGCGATTGAAAAAATTGTCACCCGTGAAGATTTGACATATGATGAAGCCTATCGGGTTATGAATGAAATTATGAGCGGCAAATCGACCCCGACACAGAACGCCGCATTTCTCGCAGCACTCTCTACCAAGAGCGCAAAGTTTGAAACCATTGACGAGATTTCCGGCTGCGCCGCTGCCATGCGCGAACACGCCATTCCGGTAGATACCGGCGATCTCAAGTGCTTGGAAATCGTCGGAACCGGCGGTGACCGTTCCAATTCCTTCAACATCTCCACCACCGCCTCCATCGTTATCGCGGCAGGCGGTCAGCCGGTAGCCAAGCACGGCAACCGCGCAGCGTCCTCCAAGTCCGGCGCCGCCGACTGTCTGGAAGCGCTCGGCGTCAATTTGAACCAGACACCGGAGACCTGTGTGCAGGAATTGAAGGATGTCGGCCTGTGCTTTTTCTTCGCACAGAAGTATCACACGTCCATGAAGTATGTCGGCGCCATCCGCAAGGAGCTCGGCTTCCGCACCATCTTTAACATTCTCGGCCCAATCACCAATCCGTGCAAGCCGTGCTATCAGGTGCTCGGCGTTTACGGAGAATATCTGGTTGAGCCGATGGCACACGTTTTGTCCAGCCTCGGCGTCGAGCGCGGCATGGTGGTATTCGGTCAGGACACCATGGACGAAATTTCCATCAGCGCACCGACCACCGTATGCGAGTTCGGCAACGGCGAATACAAGAGCTACACGATTCAGCCGGAAGATTTCGGCTTCCCGCGCGGCAGCAAGAGCGATATTGTCGGCGGCACCGGTGAAGAAAACGCACAGATTACGCGTGATATTCTGTCTGGCAAGGAACAGGGCGCAAAACGCAATATTGTCCTGATGAACGCCGGCGCTGCGCTGTACATCTCCGGCAAGGCTTACACACTGGCTGACGGCGTAAAGCTGGCGGCTGAACTGGTTGATTCCGGCAAGGCCATGCAGACATTGGAAGCCTATGTTGCTGCATCCAACAAGTAAGAGGAGCGGAACATGATATTAGACGAACTTGCTGCTTACGCGCAGCAGCGTGTGCTTGCCGACAAGCAGGCACACCCGTTGGAGGAACTCAAGCAGCGCTGTGAGACGGTTTCTCCCCGCACGCCGTTTGCTTTTGAGCAGGCTCTGCGCGGAGACAACTTATCCTTTATCTGTGAAGTCAAGAAGGCATCGCCTTCCAAGGGCATCATCGCACAGGATTTCCCGTATCTGGACATCGCCAAGCAATACGAACAGGCGGGCGCCGACTGCATCTCCTGTCTGACCGAACCCAAATGGTTTCTCGGCAGCGATGCAATTTTTACCGACATTCGCGCAGCGGTACAGACACCGATGATTCGCAAGGATTTCACGGTGGATGCCTACCAAATTTATCAGGCCAAGCTGATGGGTGCTGATGCTGTTCTGTTAATCTGTGCCATTTTGGACACACAGACCATCGAACAGTATCTTGGCATCTGCGAGACACTGGGACTGACCGCTCTGGTCGAGGCACACGATGCGAAGGAAATTCAATCTGCTGTCGACGCCGGCGCACGCGTCATCGGCGTCAACAACCGCAATTTGAAGGACTTCTCCGTTGATTTTTCCAACGCCAGCCGTCTGCGCGACTTGATTCCGCCGGAAAACATCTACGTTGCGGAATCCGGCGTGTCCTGCGCCGCCGATGTCGCAGCACTGCGCAGCATCGGCGCGGATGCCGTGCTGATGGGCGAAGTGCTCATGCGTGCACCGGACAAAACCGCGTTGCTCCGCGAGATGAGACATGCAGGTCTAAACCAATGAAAGTAAAAATTTGCGGACTCAGCCGCCCGTCAGATATCGCGGCGGTCAATCAATACCGGCCGGATTACGCCGGATTTATCATCAATTTTCCCAAGAGCCATCGAAGCTGCACACCGGAGCAGGTGCAGGCTCTGCACGCACAGCTGTCTCCGGACATTCCCGCTGTCGGCGTTACCGTCAATCAGCCGCTCGACACGGTCGCTTCCCTGCTGGAGCAGGGCATTATCGATATTGCGCAGCTGCACGGGCAGGAGGATGACGCCTACATTCAGGCGCTGCAAGCGCGCACCGGAAAACCGATCTGGAAGGCATTTCGCATTCGATCGACTGATGATTTGGATGCGGCGCGTGCCAGCAGTGCGGATATGATTTTGCTGGACAACGGCTATGGCACCGGCGAAACCTTCGATTGGACGCTCGTGCGCAACATCGGACGCCCGTTTATTCTGGCAGGCGGCCTGCGCGAGGAAAATATACAGGACGCTGCTGCTATGCAGCCGGATGCAATGGATATTTCCAGCGGCGCGGAGACAAATCGTGTCAAGGATCCCGAAAAAATCCGCGCCCTGATCAACATCATAAGGAGTATATAACATGTCAAAAGGAAGATTCGGCATTCACGGCGGACAATACATCCCCGAAACTCTGATGAATGCCATCCACGAACTGGAAGAAGCGTACAATTATTATAAAAACGATCCGGCATTCCATGCGGAGCTGGATGAGCTGCTCAAAAACTATGTCGGCCGTCCTTCCCTGCTGTACTATGCAGACAAGATGACCAAGGATCTGGGCGGCGCAAAGATTTATCTCAAGCGCGAGGATCTCAATCATACCGGTTCCCACAAAATCAACAACGCGCTGGCACAGTGCCTGCTCGCCAAAAAGATGGGAAAAACCCGTGTCATTGCGGAAACCGGCGCCGGTCAGCACGGTGTTGCAACGGCAACCGCTGCCGCTCTGCTTGGTCTGGAATGCGAAGTGTACATGGGTCGTCTGGACACCGAGCGTCAGGCGCTCAACGTCTACCGCATGAAGCTGCTGGGCACCAAGGTGCATCCGGTCGACAGCGGTACCGCTACGCTGAAGGATGCCGTTTCCGAGACCTTCCGCGAGTGGGTCAGCCGCATTGATGACACGCACTATGTCCTCGGCTCCGTCATGGGTCCGCATCCGTTCCCGACCATCGTTCGTGACTTTCAGGCTGTGATTTCCAAGGAAATCAAGCAGCAGATTCTGGAGCAGGAAGGCCGTCTGCCGGACGCCGTCATTGCTTGTGTCGGCGGCGGTTCCAACGCCATCGGCGCCTTCTACAACTTCATTGAGGACGAGAGCGTTCAGCTCATCGGCTGCGAGGCTGCTGGACGCGGCATCGACACCAAGGAGACCGCTGCCACCCTGTCCACCGGCCGTCTGGGCATTTTCCACGGCATGAAGTCCTACTTCTGCCAGGACGAGTACGGTCAGATCGCACCGGTTTACTCGATTTCTGCCGGTTTGGATTATCCGGGTATCGGTCCGGAACATGCGATGCTGTTTGATTCCGGCCGCGCGCAATACGTGCCGATTACCGACGAAGAAGCGGTACAGGCATTTGAGTATCTGTCCCGCACGGAGGGCATTATTCCGGCGATTGAGTCCGCTCATGCCATCGCTTACGCGCAGAAGCTCGCGCCGACCATGTCTCCGGATCAGATTATTGTCGTCAATGTCTCCGGCCGCGGCGACAAGGACGTAGCGGCAATTGCACGCTACAGAGGGGAGGATCTTCATGACTAAGATTGCAGATGCGTTTGCAACTGGCAAAGCGTTTATTCCATTTTTGACCTGCGGTGATCCGGATTTGGAGACCACCGAAAAACTGATTTGTGCCATTGCAGAAGCCGGCGCAGATCTCATTGAGCTGGGCATTCCGTTCTCCGACCCGACTGCAGAGGGTCCGGTCATTCAGGACGCCAATCTGCGCGCCCTGTCCGTGGGCACTACCACCGACAAGATTTTCGATATGGTGCGCCGCGTGCGCCAGACGGTTTCGATTCCGATGGTATTTATGACCTATGCAAACGTAATCTTCTCTTACGGCGCAGACCGCTTTCTCAAAACCGCCGCGGAAATCGGCATGAACGGCATCATCGTTCCGGATGTGCCGTTTGAGGAAAAGCAGGAGTTCGAGCCGCTGTGTCAGAAATACGGCCTCGATCAGATTTCCATGATTGCACCGACCTCGCACGACCGCATCCGCGCGATTGCCGAACAGGCGAACGGCTTCCTGTACTGCGTCTCCTCCCTCGGCGTCACCGGCACACGCACGGCGATTACGACCGACATCGGCGCCATGGTCAAGCTCGTCAAGGAGGTCAAGGACATTCCGTGTGCCGTCGGCTTCGGCATCTCGACGCCGGAACAGGCGGAAACCATGTGTCGTCAGGCGGACGGCGCGATTGTCGGCTCTGCGATTGTCAAGCTCATCGCGCAGTACGGCCGCGACAGCGCGCAGCCGGTTGCGGATTATGTACGCACGATGAAAACCGCCTGCCGAAATGCACAGTAATTTGTATTTTTATACCTTTTTTGTAACAAAAGATTCCCTTTCAAACCAAAGGGGATCTTTTTATTTTTGTCAATTCGCATTTCGCCGGATTGTGTTGTCATTTTTTGTCTACTTTGACTATTACATTCTTGCTTCTTTGCTTTTTATACGACTTTCTGTTCAAATTATCTGCAATTATACGAAAATTGCATTGCAATACTGTGTATTTCTGATGTATAATAACAGTGTTTGGATGACCTTATTTTGTGCGGCGGCTGCGGCTCGCACCGCATCATGTTCCGTCAAAAAACGTCATTTACTTATTTTCGTCATCTTTAATTATTTAAAGGAGCTGATACACTGTGCCAAAAAAACTGAAGATCACAGAGACCGTCCTTCGTGACGCCAACCAGTCTCTGTGCGCAACTCGTCTCCCGATGTCGGAATTCAAGCCGATTCTGGAGACCATGAACAAGGTTGGTTACCACTCTGTCGAGTGCTGGGGCGGTGCTACATTCGATTCCTGCCTTCGTTACCTGAACGAAGATCCGTGGGAGCGTCTGCGCACCATCCGCAAGGCTATGCCGGACACCAAGCTGCAGATGCTGCTGCGTGGCCAGAACATTCTGGGCTACAAGCACTACTCTGACGACACGGTTCGCGCTTTCGTTCGCAAGAGCGTGGAAAACGGCATCGACATCATCCGTATTTTCGACGCGCTCAACGATATGCGCAACATCGAGACCGCGGTTGACGAATGCCTGAAGGCTGGCGGCGAAGCACAGGGCACCATTTCTTACACCCAGTCCCCGGTTCACACGCTGGAGAACTACGCAAAGCTCGGCAAGCAGATTGAAGAGCTTGGCTGCCAGTCTCTGTGCATCAAGGACATGGCTGGCGTTATGAGCCCGCAGGAAGTTTATGACCTCATCACTGCTCTGAAGTCTGAGGTGAAGATTCCGATCGTTGTTCATACCCATGCTACCACCGGTCTGGGCTCTATGACCTACCTGAAGGCTGTTGAGGCTGGCGCTGACGTCATCGACTGCGCAATCTCTCCGTTCGCAGGCGGTACTTCCCAGCCGTGCACCGAAGCTATGGATCATGTGCTCGTACAGATGGGCTATGAGACCGGTCTGGACCGCGCTGCTATGCGTAAGGTCAACGAGTTCTTCGAGCCGATCAAGAAGGAATACGTTAAGGAAGGCAAGATCAATCCGTTCGTTATGAACGTCAACACCAACGCCCTCCACTACAAGATTCCGGGCGGTATGCTGTCCAACCTGATTGCAAACCTGACCGATATGAAGGCTCTGGATCGTCTGGACGAAGTTCTGGCTGAGGTTCCGAATGTCCGCAAGGATATGGGCTACCCGCCGCTCGTTACCCCGCTGAGCCAGATGGTTGGTTCTCAGGCTGTTAACAACGTCCTGATGGGCCAGCGTTACAAGAACATCACCAAGGAAATCCGCGCATACATCCGCGGCGAGTACGGCAAGGCACCGGCTGAGATCAATCCGGAACTGGTAACCAAGGTTCTGGGCGAAGGCAACAAGCCGATGGAAGGCCGTTATGCAGAAACTCTGAAGCCGGAGATTCCGGAAGCTGTCAAGAAGCTGGAAGGCATCGCCGAGAGCGAAGAGGATGTTCTGTCCTATGTAGCATTCCCGCAGCAGGCTGAGAAGTTCTTCCAGTACCGCGAGGAGCACAAGGGCGTCAAGGTAACATATTCCATCAAGAAGGTTGACTAAGGAGGCAGACAATGAACATTGGTGTAGGTGAAGCCCTGCTGATTGCGCTGTGTGGCTTCGTAACCGTATTCCTCCTTCTGATTTTCCTGATTGTCGTTATTAAAATCATCTCTGCCGTTGTCGTTTCTCTTCAGAAAGGCAAAAACAAAGCTGCTGTTCCTGCTGCGCAGACCGCAGCTCCGGCTGCTCCTGCAAAGGAAGAGGAAAAGCCTTCCAAGCCGTGGGACGGCAAGCTGCAGCTGATTGATGTCGATGAAGAGACCGCGGCGTGCATTATGGCCATCATCAGCGATGAGACCGACATTCCGCTGGACGAATTGCAGTTCAGACGCATTCAGGCGCTTTAATTGGAGGTACAAAACAACATGAAATATATCGTAACACTCAACGACAAACAGTATGAAGTTGAAGTAGAAAAGGGCAAGGCTGTCGCTGCTTACATCGGCGAGGCACCGGCTCCGGCTCCGGTTGCTGCCGCTCCGGCTCCTGCCGCTGCACCGGCACCGGCTGCTGCTCCGGCTGCTGCTCCGGCCGCTCCGGCAGGCGCAGGCGATCCGGTAACTTCCCCGATGCCGGGTACCATCCTCGACGTTCGCTGCCAGCAGGGTCAGACCGTAAAGAACGGCGACATCCTGTTCATTCTGGAAGCAATGAAGATGGAGAACGAAATCTTTGCAAACAAGGATGGTACGGTAACTTCCGTATGCGTATCCAAGGGCGCGTCGGTTGACACCGGCAGTGTTCTGTGCACCATCTCTTAACGGAGGTCGCAGACAATGGAATTTTCTTTCACTACCGTTCTCGGTAAGATTCTCGGAGAATCAGGTTTCGCAGGCTTATTCGGCAATGGTCTTGATGGCTGGAAAAGCTTGGCAATGATTCTCATTGCGTTTGTCCTGCTGTACATGGGCATCGCAAAGAAGTTTGAGCCGCTGCTGCTGGTTCCAATTGCATTCGGTATGCTGCTGGCAAACCTGCCGAACGCAAACATCATGCAGGACGGCGGACTGCTCAATTACTTCTACTACGGCGTTAAATTCGATATTTATCCGCCGCTGATCTTTATGGGCGTCGGTGCAATGACAGACTTCGGTCCGCTGATTGCCCGTCCGTCCTCCCTGCTGCTCGGCGCTGCTGCGCAGTTCGGTATCTTTTCCGCCTTTCTCGGCGCTCTGCTGATTTTCCATTTCCCGGTCAACGTTGCTGCTGCTATCGGTATCATCGGCGGTGCAGACGGCCCGACCGCAATCATGGTTACCTCTCAGCTGGCTCCGGAGTACCTGTCCGCCATCGCGATTGCGGCGTACTCGTACATGGCGCTGATACCAATGATTCAGCCGCCGATTATGAAGGCGTTTACGCGCAAGGAAGACCGCAAGATTAAGATGACGCAGCTGCGCGAAGTTTCCAAGGCTGAGAAGATCATCTTCCCGATTGCTGTTGCTACTATCGTTATCCTGCTGCTGCCGGACACCGCTCCGCTGATCGGCATGCTGATGCTGGGCAATCTGTTCCGCGAGTGCGGCGTATGCGACCGTCTGTCTGACACCGTTCAGAATGCTCTGATGAACTCCATCACCATCCTGCTCGGCACCTCTGTCGGCGCAACCGCTGCTGCAAGCACCTTCCTGACTTGGCAGACCATCTTTATCATCGTTCTGGGTCTGGTTGCATTCCTGCTCTCCACCTTTGGCGGCGTCATCTTTGGCGACATCATGTGCTGGGTTACCAAGGGCAAGATCAACCCGCTGATCGGTTCCGCCGGTGTATCCGCCGTTCCGATGGCTGCCCGTGTGGCTCAGATCGAAGGCCAGAAGGAAAATCCGTCCAACTTCCTGCTCATGCACGCCATGGGTCCGAACGTTGCCGGTGTTATCGGCTCCGCAGCTGCTGCCGGCTTCTTCCTGAAGCTGGTTCCGATGCTGCTCGGCTAATTTCCCGAAATACAAATCCCCTTCCAAAATTTTTGGAAGGGGATTTTTCTCGCACTGCTTTACTATTTCGGCAAAATCCAGTACAATAAAATACGATAAAAGGTTTAAGACAGGAGTTTTGCATTGTGAAAAAAGTATTGATCGCATCGGATATCCATGGTTCTGCGTATTACTGCGGCTGGCTGCTCGACCGCATCGAGGAACACCAGCCCGACCGCATTGTACTGCTCGGCGATTTGCTGTACCATGGCCCGCGCAACGATCTTCCCAAAGGCTATGAGCCAAAGGACGTCATCTCGATGCTCAACGGCATTCGCGACAAGCTGCTGTGTGTGCGCGGCAACTGTGATACCGAGGTAGACCAGATGGTGCTGAATTTCCCGATTCTGGCAGACTATGCCGTTCTGATGCTGGGCGATCAGACGGTTTACATCACCCACGGCCACCACTACAACGAGCAAAATCCGCCGGCACTGGCACAGGGCGATGTGCTGCTGTGCGGACACACACACGTTCCCTGCCGTCACGAGCACGAGACGTTCACATACTTGAATCCCGGCTCGATTTCCATTCCCAAGGACGATTCCCATCCGAGCTATATGCTGTGGGAAAACGGAGTGTTCACGTGGTATGATCTGATGACGGGACAAAGCTATATTCCTGACTGACAGAAAGAAGGGCATTTGTATGAATGTGTTGGAGGAATACAAGCGCAAATTGCGCACACCGGAACAGGCGGTGCAGGTCATCAAAAGCGGCGATTGGATTGACTATACCACCAGCTTAGGACAGCCGATTTTGCTCGACCGCGCGCTGGCTGCCCGCCGCGATGAACTGACGGACGTGAAAATCCGCGGCAATCTGGTATTCGGCCCATTGGAAGTGGCGGAATGTGACCCGTCACAGGAGCATTTTATCTATCACTCCTGGCACTGTTCTTCCTATGAGCGCAGCCTGTGCGACCGCGGACTGTGCTATTATATCCCGATGGTGTTCCACTTAAATTCGGATTATTACAAGCACTTTTTGACGGTCAATGTCGCCATGGCGTGTGTGACGCCGATGGATCGGCACGGGTACTTTAATTTGTCCACTTCTACCGGCGTATCGGGTCAGATTCTGCGCAAAGCAGACATTGTAATTCTTGAGGTCAATGAAAATCTGCCCAAACTGTACGGCGGTTACGACGAATGCATTCACATCTCGGATGTGGATTACGTGGTAGAAGGCCATCACGACCCGTTTCCGGATGCTCCGGTGCCAAAAATCACGGATATTGACCGCAAAATTGCCGAGAACCTGCTGCCGTATCTGGTTGACGGCATGACGCTGCAGCTCGGCATTGGCAGCCTGCCGCACGCACTCGGCAACTTGATTGCAGAATCCGACCTCAAAGACCTCGGCATGCACACGGAGCTATGTTCCGATGCCTATTTACAGCTCCACAAGGCAGGCAAGCTCACCAACCGGTATAAAACCATCAACCGCGGAAAAAGCGTTCTCGGTGTCGCCGTCGGCTCCAACGAATTATACGATTGGATTGACGAAAACCCAAGTGTCGCCGTGTATCCGCTGTCCTACGTTAACAATCCCGAAGTGATTGGACGCATTGACAACATGGTTTCCATCAACAGCTGCTTGGAAGTGGATTTGTACGGACAAGTATCGTCGGAAAGTGCCGGCACACGGCAAATCAGCGGCACAGGCGGTCAGCTGGACTTTTTGACCGGCGCTTCGACCTCCCGCGGCGGCAAGGCGTTTATCTGCATGAGCTCCACATTCACGGACAGAAACGGCATGCAGCAGTCACGCGTTGTCCCGCGCTTTGGCGGCGATATTATCACCTCTCCTCGCTCACAGGTCTATTATCTTGCCACAGAATACGGTGTTGTCAATCTGATTGGCAAATCTACTTGGGAACGGGCAGAAGCCATTATTTCTCTCGCGCATCCGACGTTCCGCGACCAACTGATTCGCGCCGCACAGGCGCAGCATATTTGGAGACGCTCCAACAAGCGATAACGAAACCCCCCGACAGGCTGTCGGGGGGTTTTGGCTTACATATGGACTTTTACTTTGACAATGCGCGTCACGGATTCATTGACTCGCTGTTCGGTCAACGTCCCGTCCTTCACGGCGTCTAGCACACCTTGATATGCCTCCTGAAAATCCTCCGGCATGAGAACAATATCCGCTCCTGCCTGCAGCGCCTTCACCGCTGCCTGTGCAGAAGTGTACTGCTCGGTCACGGCGCCCATGTTCATCGCGTCTGTGACAACAATGCCGTCATAGCCCATCTGTCCGCGCAGAATATCGGTAATCATAGTCTCGGACAGCGATGCCGGCGTATCATCGCCTGTGACGCGCGGCGCGGAGATATGTGCCGCCATGATGAACGCTGCGTTGTTTTGAATGGCGTTTTCAAACGGAATCAGCTCGCTTTGCTTGAGTTCATCCAGTGTCTTGTCCGTGTACGCATAGCCCTGATGCGTATCTCCCGCCGTCGCACCGTGTCCCGGAAAATGCTTGTATACGCTGTACACCTGATGCTGTGCCAATCCCTGCGCAACCGCAAGGGACATGTCAGACACCACGCGCGGATCGCTGCCGAACGACCGTTTTTTGACCACGGTGTTGTCCGGATTGGTGAGCACATCGGCGTCCGGCGCAAAATCCAAATTAAATCCCAGCTCGGACAAATACGAACCGATGGTTTCTCCCGCCTGTTTGGCTTGTTGTACGTCACCGGATGCGCCGATTTTCGCCATATCGCCGACATCTGTCACGTCAAATCGTCCGGTCGATGCCACGCGCGCCACCGTGCCGCCTTCTTCGTCCACACTGAGAAAGGCGGGCAAGCCGATTCTGTCCTCGCTGTACTTCTGAACATTGCGCAGCATGTCTTGTACCTGCTGTTCCGACTGCAAATTGTCGCTGAAATAGACAAATCCGCCGACCGGCGTTTTGTTTATCGCCTGCTTTGTCGCATCACCCGCTGCTGTCGCCGTGCCAATGTCAACAATGGCTTCCGGCTGCACAAGGAACAGCTGTGCCACCTTCTCTTCCAGTGACATCGAATCGACAATGTTCTGGACTTCCTCGGTTTTTGTCGGTTTGGTTTGCGCTGCGCTGCCGGTGTCAGCAGAATTTGTTCTGCATCCAACACAGCCTAACAGGAGTGCTGCACTGAGCAGTATGGCAAGAGATCGGATTCTCTTTTTCAATGGTATCCCCCCTTTGAACGTTTATCTTTCATTTACCAGTTTTCCTGTCATATGCTCAATATGCAGCGCCAAAAGCTGCACACGCGCAATGGCTTTTTCCATTTCTGCGTCAACTTCTTCTTCGGTCGGATAATATTTCATCGCCAATTTACGGACTTTTTCGCTCGTCTGTGCTGCGTCTTCAATCAGTTCCGCTCTGCCGAATACAATGACACTGGTCACATTCCATACCCAGTCATTTTCTTTCTGAAAACCGGTATTCCATGTGGTAAAGCACACTTTGTCACAATCTTTAATCGCGTCAATTTTATGTCCGACCTTGGCACAGTGAAAATAAATCGTCTGTTCCTCTTCCTCATAGTAAAAATCCAGCGGAACGGCATACGGATAGCCTTCATCACCGATGACCGACAAAACGCCTCGTTTTTCTGTTTTAAGGATTTCTGCGCATGTCTCCGCTGTGACTGCCTGTTTGTATCTTCTCATCTCTCGAAACATATCGTTTTCTCCTTTTTGTTGTGACAGATATAGGATATATGCTCATTATAAAGCATTCCCTACGGCATTGCAACGCAGGTTATTTGGCAATATGTTTCTGATAACACCGTACCGTCAAAAATAAAAACAAAGGAATCGCCACAAGCTCACACACCAGCATCACATGCACCGGCCAAACGCTGATCGTCTTGCCAAGATGCAGAAATTCAAAATCGCATATCGTATAGATATAGCTATTATTCATGCCAACACCGCCAGCCGGTAAAATGCGGGTAATCCACGCGATCAAATTTCCGCCGCCAAACATATACAGCAAAGACGGCGCGAGCAAAAATACCAACGAAATGCCCAGCGCCTTGACATTGGAACGGCTGACGCTTGACACGAACAAGGTAAAACTGCTGACAGCAAGCAGCGTCAAAAGTCCCATAGCTGTAATGGCATTTTGCGCCTCTCCGACTGTACCGGAAAACAGTGTTGCCGCAGAATGAATCACCTGCAGGGATGTCTCTCTGCATTCCCAACCAAACAGAGAATTGGAAAGCACGGTAAAAATCGTCATGCACACAGCAAATACCGTAATGAAAATCAGCATTGCTGCCGTGATTTTTGTCACTGCCAGTCTCTTGCGGCCATGTTTCGTGCAGCGCAAAATATCATCCGCACCGGTCTGATACTCCGCAGAAAAGGTCGGCGCGGCAATCAGTGTGCACAAAAATACCAACAGAAAAACATATATCCCAACATATTCCAACGCATCCATCGTATATCCCGGATAATAGAAAAACGGCTGCGGTACTTTGCTGTACATCTGTTTTGCCTGTTCCTGTGCCTCCGGATGGTCATGCTGCTCTAAATTCATCAAATCACCAATGTGCGTTTTACACTGTTTGTAAAAGTTCTTGGCATCTTGATTTGTCAGCTGTGTAACCTCCGGCGCGAGTCCCTGTGCATCGGCATTGATCTCAATCAGGCGCCTAACCAACGGAGCTTCTGGAAAAATTTTGCGATAATAGACATCTATCGGAAAATCTTCGCTGTTGACATCTCCATATTGTCTTACTACCCCTTGGTACTCTGCCAGAGCTTTTTGCACCTTTTCCGCTGTCACTTCGCCGCTGTACGGCGCAGCCAGTTGTTTGATCTCCTGCACTGCTTGCAAACCGGTGATTTCAGAACCCTCTGATGAATACAGTCTGACATATGATACCGGTAGCCATGCCATTACGAGCGACAGAACCAATGCCAACGCCAAAATGCATCTTGTCGCACGTGAACTTAACGTGCGTTTGAGTTCCAATTGCAATAATCGCATCAGTTACCCCTCTCTTTCTGTGTTCGGAAACAGCCACAAATACAAATCTTCCAGACGCGGCTCTATATTTTGAGACTGCGGAACTTCCGGTTTCTCTGCCAAATAGCGAATGGAAATACTGCCGTCTTCTTTATTGCGCAGGCTGACAACGCATAGCTGTTGCTCCCACCGTGACACCTCTTCCGGTCGGATCCTCGCATTCCAAACCTTCCCATTCATCTGCTGTACCAGTTGTTCCGTCGTTCCGGACGCGATAATGGAGCCATCTTTCATGACTACATTTTGCGTTGCGATATACTCAACATCCGACACAATATGCGTCGAAATCAGCACAATGCGGTCGTGGGCAAATTCCGACAGCAAATTTCGGAAACGCACGCGCTCTCCCGGATCCAGTCCACTGGTCGGCTCGTCCAAAAACAATACCTCCGGCTCATTGAGCAACGCCTGTGCAATACCGACTCGGCGCTTCATGCCGCCGGACAGCTTGGCAATCTTTTTATTTTTCACCTCAGACAGCGTTAACAGCTCCAGTAAATCATGGATGCGCTTTTTTGTGTCTGTTTTCGTCAGTCCTTTGAGTGCCGCCATGTATTCCAGATAATTTTTTACCGTGAATTCCGGATAAAATCCGAACTCCTGCGGCAAATAACCAAACACATCGCGCCACGCTGCGCCCAATGTGCCAATCTCTATGCCATCATAATAAATCTCGCCTTTGGTCGGCTGTAAAATACCCGCAACCATGCGCATCAGGGTCGTCTTGCCCGCGCCGTTCGCACCCAACAATCCCCACACGCCTGGTGTCAGCTTTAAACTAACATCGTTGACCGCTCGTTTGTCTTGAAATTGCTTGGTCATATGGTCAATGCGCAATTCCATACACCATTCCTCCCTTTTTTATCAAGTTCCAAAGCTGTACACCACAGATAAACAACAATGCAGCAAACACGCCCACATACCCTATGTGAAATTCGGCTGCAATCCGGCTGCGATGCCAACAAAGCAGAAACACCAACACGATGCTCGTCCAAACCGCTGCATACAACGGCAGTTTTCCCCATGCGGCATGTGTCAGCAGCAGCAAATCACCGCACATGGTAAGCAGAGCAGGAAAGAGTACATACATAACAATGCAGCCCAAGCTGAACCATGTATGGTGCGCGGCACATACAATCGCAACGCTTAGTGTCACTACCACGCCGATTCCTGTAAAAATCAGCCGCGCAGCCAGCTGCTGTGCGCCGGAATAATAGCACGGCAATTCGATTTCCATCATTTGATACCGAATGGTTCGATACAGTATCGGCAGCACTGCAGTAATTGCCGCAACACTACATCCCATGAGCGATACATACGGATAGGCAGATAACGCGCCGCTGTACATACAGCCAAGTAATGCCGCTAATACAAGAATCTGCCACAACCACATAGAGACACCGGAAAACCGTGCCTGTATGATCAGGAAAGAAATCCAGCTTCGATGATTCCGCGGCGGATGTTTCGCCGCCATGTTTTGTACTGCCACGACGGTTCGTTGTACTTGTTCTGCATTTGGTTGCTCATGTGTCCGAAGTCCTTCAGACAGCTGTTTTTCAAAATTTTTCATTGCCATCCTTCCTCCGACAATTTGGATTTCAGCGTTTTGAGTGCTGCCCGCAGGCGAGATTGTACGGTTCGCAGCGGCAGGCCTGTTATTTGTGCAATCTCCCGCAGCTTGAACTGCTGTGTATAGCGCAAAATAACCAACTCCCGCTGTTGTTCCGGCAGCAGCGCCGTCAAACGCAGAAAATCTGCCTCCTGTTCCGCCTGCTGATAGCCATTTTCCTGTGTTATCAGACCTTCCGGCAGCGAAATATCTGTATTCCAATGGCTGCGATACATATCCGTACAGATATTGGCTGCAATACGATAGAGATATGCTCGAAATTTTCCTCTGTGTATGTAGCCGTCCCAATGCCGCAGGAGCTTCAAAAAGGTTTCATGCACAGCATCCTCTGCGCTTTGTTTGTCCGGTGTATGCCAGCGGCAATACCGCAGCAGTTCCGGATAATACATCTGGATGAGTTCTTCCATCGCCGATGCGTCTCCATCTGTGATTCGTTTTATCAATTGATCTTCACGCGTCAAGATACACCTCCTGAAGGCGTCCCTTCACTTATTACAACGGATGGCGTGCATAAAATGATTGACCCAAGGCAAAAAAAATTCCGGCTGTCTGTGAAATGTCACAGACAGCCGGAAATATTATGCTTTGATTTACTTCGCGCAGATGGTCTCTACCTCGAGCTTTGCGCCCTTCGGCAGACCTGCAACGGCAAAGCAGGAACGAGCCGGAGCTTCGTTCGGGAAATACTTGGCATATACCGCATTGAATGCAGCGAAATCATTCAAATCAGCCAAGAAACAGGTTGTCTTAACAACGTTTGCAAACGTCAGACCAGAAGCTTCCAGCAACGCGCCGATGTTCTTCATAACCTGTTCGGTCTGTTCTTCAATGGTCTTGCCTTCTACCTCGCCGGTAGTCGGATTGATCGGAATCTGACCGGAGGTGAATACATAGCCGTCGGTCTCAATCGCCTGCGAATACGGGCCGATTGCAGCCGGTGCGTTAGACGTCGAAATTACCTTCTTCATCACAAAACACTCCTTTTTTTACTTGCCCTTCAGCTTCTTCATACGCTCGGTATTCGACAGAATTGCCTTGCGCATACGAATGCTCTCCGGAGTTACTTCAATCATTTCGTCATCGCCGATGAACTCCATTGCTTCTTCAATGGACATCTTGCGCGGCGGAACCAGACGCAGTGCATCATCTGCACCTGCGGAACGCATGTTGGTCAGCTGCTTCTTCTTGCAGACGTTCACAGCCATGTCCTCGTTCTTCGGGGACATACCGATAATCATGCCTTCATATACCTCCGTGCCCGGTCCGATGAACAGCTGTCCGCGCTCCTGTGCGTTGAACAGACCGTAAGCGACAGCCGTGCCGGTCTCAAAGGCAATCAGCGAGCCGGTGGAACGCTTGGAAATCTCGCCCTTGTACGGCATGTAATCATAAAATACCGAGCTGAGGATGCCTTCGCCCTTGGTATCGGTCAAAAATTCGGTCTTGTAGCCGAACAGACCGCGTGCCGGAACCAGGAACTCGACGCGCATACGGTCGCCCTGCGGTGCCATGTGCTGCAGCTCACCCTTTCGAGCGCCCATCTTTTCCATAACGGAACCGACAGCGTCCGCCGGAACGTCTGCCACCATGCGCTCAATCGGCTCGTACTTCTTGCCGTCAATGGTCTTGAACAGGGCGCGCGGTGCACCTACCTGAAATTCGTAGCCCTCGCGGCGCAGGTTCTCAATCAGAATGGACAGATGCATCTCGCCGCGGCCTGCTACGCGGAAGGTATCCGTGTTGTCGGTCTCGTGTACGCGCAGCGATACGTCCTTGAGCAGCTCGCGGTGCAGACGCTCACGCAGCTGACGGGAGGTGACAAACTTGCCCTCGCGGCCGGCAAACGGAGAATTGTTGACGGAGAAATACATTTCTACCGTCGGCTCGGAAATCTTAACGAACGGCAGAGGCTTCGGGTTTTCCACATCACACAGCGTATCGCCGATGGTGACGTTTTCAATACCAGATACACAAACAATGTCGCCGGCAGAGATTTCATTTACCGGTGTGTGACCCAAGCTGTCAATGGTATACATGGATACAGCCTTTGCCTTGTACGGCTTGTCGTGATGATTATAGTTGCAAACCATCAGTTCCTGACCAACGCGCATCGTGCCGCGCTCCACGCGACCGATGGCAATGCGGCCGACATAATCGCTGTAGTCAATCGAGGATACCAGCATCTGCAGCGGGCCGTCGGTGTCCACGTGCGGTGCCGGAATGTGCTCCAGAATGGTCTCGAACAGCGGGGTCAGATCTTTGCCCGGCGTGTTCGGAGACAGGCTTGCCGTGCCGTCGCGGCCGGAGCAGTACAGAATCGGGCTGTCCAGCTGCTCATCCGAAGCGTCCAGCGTCAGCAGCAGTTCCAGAACCTCATCGCCGACGTCTGCCAGACGGGCATCCGGACGATCAATCTTATTGATAACAATAATAATCTTGTGACCAAACTCCAGCGCCTTTTCCAGAACGAAACGGGTCTGTGGCATCGGGCCCTCAAATGCATCGACCAGCAGGATAACGCCGTCAACCATCTTCAGGATACGCTCGACCTCGCCGGAGAAGTCGGCGTGACCCGGGGTGTCTACAATATTGATCTTCGTATCTTTATAATGTACAGAAGTGTTCTTTGCCAGAATCGTAATGCCGCGCTCACGCTCCAGATCGTTGCTGTCCATGACGCGCTCCTCCACTACCTGATTGGCACGGAAGGCACCGCCCTGCTTCAGCATCTGGTCGACCAGCGTTGTCTTGCCGTGGTCAACGTGCGCGATGATTGCGATGTTTCTTAAATCATTTCTTACCATGAGTTCCTCCAAAATAACGTCGAAACAGATTCATACATAGATTTTTGTCTTTTTTGTATCGTGATTTATTATACCCTGTCTTTTATGCTTTTTCCATCCTCAGGTTCATCAAAATTTCTCTTTTTTTGTGCAAATTTTTCATAAATTTTTTTGGATTTTTTCTTGACATTCTACCCCAACATGAGTATAATAATATTCGTTGGTTCGCAAGAAACGACACACAACAAAAGACATTGCCGAATTGTGTAAGGGTAGCACGACAGACTCTGACTCTGTTTGTGAGGGTTCGAATCCTTCTTCGGCAACCAATATTGCCGAATTGTGTAAGGGTAGCACGACAGACTCTGACTCTGTTTGTGAGGGTTCGAATCCTTCTTCGGCAACCATATGGAGAGTTGGCTGAGTGGTCGAAGGCGCACGACTGGAAATCGTGTAACGGTGATGAGCCGTTCTAGGGTTCAAATCCCTAACTCTCCGCCATAACAAAAAGACTTGAAGTTCGCTTCAAGTCTTTTTGTTTTCTACTTTTCGGCGCCAAAACCTTGTCAGAACCGCCAAAAAATCCCGATTTGTGTATGATTTTCATGAATTTTTCGTGAAACTTCTTTGTTTTTTCCATTTTTCCCTTGACATCTCCTGTGCTTTCGAATAAAATAAATTACAATTTGATTACAAAACAATTTCACGTTTGTAATCTATTGTTAAGAAAGGAGATTTTTATGACAACGGATTTATCTAAAAAATTGATCCGAACCGTTTCTTCCATCTGTATTCTGGGTACGCTCACCGCTGCCGCCGCATTCGCAGCCGGTGACCCGTCTATTTCCATAGATAAAGAGTTATTTTCTCAGGCTGCCATCTCTCCGGCAAAGCTGGACGAGATTTACGCAAGCCAGCCGGCCGCAGACCCGTCTGCCCCGTCCCTGACCGAGCAGACCGGTGCAGATGCACAGGCGGTTTCCGCCGCAGATGCCTCTGTCTCCACCGATGACGCCGCACCGGCAGCCAAATCCACGCCCACCGACACTTCGGCGGATACAGCCAACACCGCAGCAGACACAACGGACAGCACGGCGGCACCTGCCGAATCCGCTCCTCCGGTCACAACACCGGTGTATGATTTGCAGACCAATCATCCGGACACGCCGTATATGACCAAGGACGGCAGACCGGCAGGCGCAACCATTTATACCTCCGGCTGCTGTCCGGTCAGCGTTGCCAACATCCTGCGCAATCTGTGCGGCATCACCGATGCCACATCGGAAAACATGTGTGCACTTGCCACGGAATCCGGCGCGCGCTACGACGGCGGCACCGATCCGCTCAAGATGCTGGACGCCGCCGCTGCCAAGTGGGGCGGCTTCACCTATCAGTACTCCAATTCTATGGATGAACTGCAGCAGTGTCTGGCCGAAGGCGGCATGGCACTCGCGCACACCAGCGGTGCATCCGGCGGTGCAACCGGACTGTTTGCAGACAACGGTCATTTTGTCGCACTGGTATCCGGCGATGCCTCTGTGATTACCGCCGTTGATCCGTATTGGACGGAAACCAAGTGGACTGCTAACGAGACGCGCAAGGCAAATGCCGTTGAGACCGAAACCCACGGTGTCGTCAACGTGCAGACCGGTGCCGTCGGCGCCGCTTGCGACTACTTCTATCTGATTCGCAAGGCATAATCCTTTTAAACAGCAGCTTACCGCTGCTGTTTTTTGCTGTCCGGATTTTTTTGCAAAATTTCTCAAAAAAATGCTTGACTTTCTGTCCCGCACGCGGTATAATAAATTTCGTCGCTGAGAGGCGGACAACCAAATAGTGATGGAGAGTTGGCTGAGTGGTCGAAGGCGCACGACTGGAAATCGTGTAACGGTGATGAGCCGTTCTAGGGTTCAAATCCCTAACTCTCCGCCATAAAAAGCACAGAAACATCGGTTTCTGTGCTTTTTCTTTTCCGCAAACTGTCTCTATACATTGCCTGCCGTTTGTGCTATACTAACTAGACACATAAAATATAGGAAAGGCAGGCAGTGATTTTGTCCCGTGCAGACCTGCATATTCACACGCTATATTCCGACGGTTCCGACTCGACGGAGCAGCTGCTGACAACCATTCGAACCAATCAAATCACCTATTTTTCTGTGACCGATCATGACACCATTGACGGCGTGCTGCACATGCAGTCATTGGATTTGACCGGTCTGCACTTTTTCCCCGGCGTAGAGTTTTCCTGCTTTACCCCGTATAAAAAATGTCATATTCTCGGATACTGCTATGACGCCGCATGCCCCACGTTTCAGGACGTCCTGCTCGAAGGACATGACAAGCGCATGCAAAAGCTCCGGCTCCGTTTGGACTACCTGAAAGAAAAATTCGGCATCGTTTTTTCCAAACAGACACAGGATTCCTTTTATCAAATGACCAGTGTGGGAAAACCGCACCTTGCCAAAGCGCTGATTGCGCTCGGCTACGGCACAACCATACAGGAGGTCATGGACAAGTATCTGACCCTGCGCACCCCGAACGACAAGGTAGAAGCCGCCAAAGCCATCGCAGCTATACGGGCATCCGGCGGAACCGCCGTTTGGGCGCACCCGCTCGGCGGCGAAGGCGAACGGCATCTGACACCGGAGGAGTTCACCAAACAGCTGGATATTCTGCTGCAATGCGGTCTGCAAGGTCTGGAATGCTATTATTCCCGCTACAATCGGGAGGAAATCGACTTTTTATTACAGCAGGCGCGCAAGCATCATCTGTTCATCAGCGGCGGCAGCGACTATCACGGCGTCAACAAGACCATCTCTCTGTGCGAGCTCAACAGCTTCGGCGCGCCCGTTGATTCGTCTCAGCTCAGCCTGCTCACCTATCTGCGTCATCAGCACGCCGCTCCATCAAAATTCCCAAACGGGAATCGCACAGTCTGTGCTTTTTGATGCGGTATTCGGGTTGACATCCGCCGTGTTATACCATATAATAATGAAGAATATTGGCGATGACGAAGAAAAGTAACGCTCTTTATCGCTTCCAGTGAGCGGAGGACAGTGCGAACTCCGCAGAATTGAATGAGCGCGAAGAACACTTTATCAGCCGCAATCTGAACCTTCGGGAATGTTTCCGATCAGTAGGTGCGCCGACCTGCCGTGCGACAAACGGCTCTCTTGAGTGACCGGCTTTTTCCGGTAAATCAGGTGGTACCGCGGACAGTATACTGTTCGTCCTGAACCAATTGTTTGGGGCGAGCAGTTTTTTTATGCTTTTTTCCCGAAAAATCAATCATATGAAAGGAGTTCAAACCATGAACACATCCAATGTTTATCGCAACAAGACAATGAATGTCATCACGGAAGCAGATGTCGGCTCCACCCTGCGCATCGCAGGCTGGGTAGAAAACATCCGTGACCACGGCGGTGTATCCTTCATCGACCTGCGCGACATGTACGGCACCATGCAGGTTGTTATGCGCGACACCTCCCTGCTCAAGGGCATCAACAAGGAGGACTGCATCTCCGTAGAAGGCCCGATTCAGCACCGCGATGAGGAAACCTACAACCCGAAGATTCCGACCGGCACCATCGAGCTGGAGGCACACACGGTTACCATGCTGGGCAAGGTGCACCGTCAGCTGCCGTTCGAAATTCAGACCTCGAAGGAAATCCGTGAGGATGTCCGTCTGAAGTATCGTTACCTCGACCTGCGCAACAAGAAGGTCAAGGACAACATTGTATTCCGCTCTCAGGTTATCTCGTTCCTGCGTCAGAAGATGACAGACATGGGCTTTTTGGAAATCCAGACCCCGATTCTGTGCGCTTCTTCTCCGGAAGGTGCGCGTGACTACGTGGTTCCGTCCCGTAAGTTCAAGGGCAAGTTCTACGCGCTTCCGCAGGCTCCGCAGCAGTACAAGCAGCTGCTGATGGTATCCGGTTTTGACAAGTACTTCCAGATCGCTCCGTGCTTCCGCGATGAGGACGCACGTGCTGACCGCTCTCCTGGCGAGTTCTATCAGCTGGACTTTGAGATGAGCTTTGCTACGCAGGAAGATGTTTTCCGTGCAGGCGAAGAGGTTCTGACCGCTACGTTTGAGAAGTTTGCTCCGGAAGGCGCTGCTGTCACCGCTGCTCCGTATCCGGTCATCAGCTACAAGCAGGCTATGCTGGAGTTTGGTACCGACAAGCCGGATCTGCGCAACCCGCTGCGCATCATTGACCTGTCCGAGTTCTTCTCCCGCTGCACCTTTAAGCCGTTCATCGGCAAGACGGTTCGTGCCATCAAGGTTCATGCGAACATGTCCAAGGGCTTCCATGAGAAGCTGCTGAAGTATGCACAGTCCATCGGTATGGGCGGTCTGGGCTACCTGCAGGTCAAGGACGACATGTCCTACAAGGGACCGATCGACAAGTTCATTCCGGACGACATGAAGTCTGAAATCGCAGAGCTGGCTGGTCTGGAAGCTGGCGACACCATCTTCTTTATCGCTGACCGCGAGAGCAAGGCAGCAAACTACGCAGGTCAGCTGCGCAATGAGCTGGGCGCTCGTCTGGATCTGCTCGAGAAGAACGCATATCGCTTCTGCTTCGTCAACGATTTCCCGATGTTCGAGTTTGATGAGGAAGAAAAGAAGATTATCTTCACCCACAACCCGTTCTCCATGCCGCAGGGCGGTCTGGAAGCGCTGAATACCAAGGATCCGACCGAGATTCTGGCATATCAGTATGATATTGTCTGCAACGGCGTGGAGCTGTCCTCCGGTGCTGTTCGTAACCACGATCTGGAAATCATGGTCAAGGCATTTGAGATTGCCGGCTACACCGAAGAAGATCTCAAGGAGAAGTTCGGCGCGCTGTACAATGCCTTCCAGTTTGGTGCACCTCCGCATGCAGGCATGGCACCGGGCGTTGACCGCATGATTATGCTGCTGCGCAACGAGGAGAACATCCGCGAGGTCATCGCATTCCCGATGAACGGCAACGCACAGGATTTGATGTGCGGCGCTCCGGGCGAAATCACCGAGCATCAGCTGCGCGAGGTTCACATCAAGATTCGCGACTGAGTTTTCTGTCCGTTCAAACCGTAAATAAAAAAACTACACCCTGCCGTTCCGGAAACCGGAACAGCAGGGTGTTTTGCTATGCAAATTTACTTGGCAGCGATAACATCCGACATGTCGTACATGCCCGGCTGCTTCTGTGTGCCCAAGAATGCAGCGGCATCTACTGCGCCGACTGCGAACACTTCACGGGACAGTGCCACGTGACGAATTTCAATCAGCTCATCGCGGCCTGCGAACAGCACTTCGTGCTCGCCGACAATCGTGCCGCCGCGCACCGAATGAATGCCGATTTCATTCTGCGGGCGCTTCATGCGGCGCTCGTGACGGTCGTACACATATTCTGCATCATACGGCAGTGCTTCGCTGACAGCGTCTGCCAGCATCAGCGCCGTGCCGGACGGGGCGTCCAGCTTCTGGTTGTGATGCTTCTCAGTAATTTCTACATCGTAGCCATCGCCCAGCACCGTTGCCGCCTTGCGCAGCAGATCCATCATCAAGTTGATGCCGATGGACATGTTGCCGGAGCGGAATACCGGAATGACGGCAGATGCTTCTCGAATTTTCGCCAGCTGCTCCTTATCATAGCCAGTTGTGCAGAAAATAACCGGTGTCTTGGTTTTCACACAGTAATCCAGCAGCATATCCAGCGAAGAAACGTTGGAAAAGTCAATGATGACGTCACAGGCGCCGGTAAACTCATGCGGGTCTGCATAGACCGGATAGTCTGCCAGCTTCTCAGTATACGCATCAAAGCCTGCCACAATCTGCATGTTTTCTTTCTTGGAGACAATATCCGTAATGACCTTGCCCATGCGGCCGTTGCAGCCGCAAAGTCCGATTTTCAACATCCTTATATCTCCTTACTTTACCGGTGCGTAGCCTGCTTCGGTCATGGCCTTGCGCAGAATCTCAGTGTGCTCTGCACTCATGTCGCACAGCGGCATGCGCAGCTCGCCGACATCCCAGCCCAGCATACGAACAGCCATCTTAACCGGAATCGGGTTTACTTCTACAAACAAAGCGTTAATCAGATCCAGATACTTGATCTGCATCTCACGAGCTTCCGCATACTTGCCGTCCAGACACAGCTGCGCAATGTTGTGCGCAACGTCCGGCGCTACGTTTGCCAGAACGGAAATAACGCCCTTGCCGCCCATAGCCATCAGCGGAACGATCATATCATCGTTGCCGGACCAGAAGTTCAGATTGTCACCGCACAGGCGCATTGCCTCTGCCAGCAGGGAGAAATCACCGGATGCTTCCTTTGCACCGTTGATGTTCGGATGCTTGGACAGCTCAAAATAGGTCTCCGGCTTAATGGTCATACCGGTACGGCTCGGTACATTGTAAACAACGATCGGAGTCGGGGTTGCATCAGCCAGCGCATAGAAATGCTTAATCAGACCCTGCTGGGTGGTCTTGTTGTAATACGGGGTAACGGTCAGCAGACCATCTGCACCTGCCTGCGATGCAAACTTGCCCAGCTCAATGGCATATCTCGTGTCATTGGAACCGGTACCTGCGATAACCGGAACGCGGCCATTGACATGGTCGATACAAAACTGAATGGCTTCCTTGTGCTCCTTGTCGGTCAGGGTCGAGCCCTCACCGGTGGTGCCGCAGATGGTAATAGCATCAATACCACGAGCGATCTGGTCATCAATGAAGCGGCGGAATTCCGGATAATTGACACCGGTTTCCGTCATCGGAGTCACAATAGCAACGTTAGCGCCGGTAAAAATCGGCTTCTTCATAGGTTTTCCCTCCAATCAAACCATATATCTCTATTTCAGAATCAGAGAATACTTTAGTCCATGTAGCCCTCAGCGCACAGCAGCTCTGCCAGCTCAACAGCGCCGCCAGCGGCACCGCGCAGGGTGTTGTGGGACAGGCTGACAAAACGATAATCAAAGATTACGTCGTCGCGCAGACGGCCGATAGAGACAGCCATGCCGCCTTCCAGATTGCGGTCAAGGCGAGCCTGCGGGCGGTCATCCTCTTCAAAGTAATGCAGGAACTGCTTCGGTGCGCTCGGCAGGTTCAGCTCCTGTGCACGGCCGCTGTAATTTGCCCAAGCTTCCAGAATCTGCTCCTTGGTCGGCTTGTTCTTAAACTTGACGAACGCAGCAGCGGTGTGGCCGTCGCTTACCGGCACGCGCAGGCACTGTGCGGAAATAACCGGCTCAGCAGCGGATACGATCTCGTCGCCCTGTACGGAGCCCCAAACCTTCATCGGCTCCTTCTCAGACTTCTCTTCCTCGCCGCCGATGTACGGAATAACGTTGTCTACCATTTCCGGCCAAGTCTCGAAGGTCTTGCCGGCGCCGGAAATTGCCTGATAGGTGCAGACAGCGACCTTCTCAATGCCAAATTCCTGCAGAGCGGTCAGAGCCGGAACATAGGACTGGATCGAGCAGTTGGACTTAACAGCGATGAAACCACGCTTGGTGCCCAGACGCTTGCGCTGTGCCGGAATAATCTCGACGTGCTCAGCGTTTACTTCCGGAATAATCATCGGAACGTCCTTGGTGAAGCGGTGTGCGCTGTTGTTGGAAACAACCGGGCACTCCAGCTTTGCGTACTTTTCCTCCAGTGCACGGATGACGTCCTTCTTCATGTTTACTGCACAGAACGTGAAATCAACCTTGGAAACAAACTCCTCTGCGTCGTTTTCTGCGTCGTACAGAACCATGTCCTTTACGCTCTCCGGCATCGGCGTGCTCATCTTCCAGCGACCCTCTACAGCTTCCGCATAGGTCTTGCCCTTGTTGCGTCCGCTTGCAGCGATAGCGGTAATGGTGAACCACGGGTGATTTGCGAGCAGGGTCACAAAGCGCTGACCAACCATACCGGTTGCGCCGATAATGCCGACCTTGTAATTCTTCATCGTTGTTATTTCCTCCTGAAAAGCAATTGCTCAAAATGACATATACCAATTAAAGCACACATCGTCCCGATTTTCCCGCACATACAATAAAAAATCGGTCGGTAGAAACCGGCCGATGATGCGAAACAGCTCACTGCCCTGCAGCAGTGCAAAGTAGCGATAGCGCATCACGGGCGAACCGGTGACAGCCGGACAGATGTTCTCGTGCCCGTCCAGACAGACACCCGCGAATCTGGCATCCTCTTCGGCGGCCATCCCCTTTCCAGCCCTTTCACAGAAGGATTCGCCTTCTCCTGAACCATACTTATGTCGGCCGCGCCTCAATCGTACTAGACAATTTATGCTTTTTTCATTTTAGCACGGGACAATTTGCTTTGTCAAGGCGATTTGACGAGGAAAGCGCACAAAACGACGGAATTTTCCCGCCCTTCTTTCGTGCGGTTTTGTTTTTTCCCGATGAACAAGTGTCTTTCCACAAACAGCAAGCCCGTGCTACGCTCTTTTGTCGTTGGCAAGCTCCAGCGCGGACAGCATCTGCGAAATGCCGCGCTCGACCAGCACGCCCTGTTCGACGGGAAGCTCGCGCAGCTGCTGCAATAACACGTTGCCGTCCTCCGACGCGCTCCCACCGAGCAGCAGATAATCCGCGGATACGCCTAAAATCTCGCAGGTCTTTTTGAGCGCCGTCAGGGAAATGCCGACCGCCCCACGCTCGATATTCGATACGTGTTGTACACCTACATCTATTAATTCAGCAAATTGTTCCTGCGTATACCCTGCACGCTCACGAGACAGCTGTATTCTGTGTCCTACTTCTATATTGATCTCTTTTTTCTTCTGCATAAACTCCGCCTCCTAGGCTTAGTTTATACAAATCTTGGCTTGACAAACATTATCATATAAGCGTATAATACGTGTAATAGGCGTATATAAGAAGGTGTAACCAGTGGCATTAGAACATGGCAGTGATGATTACTATATCTTTGACCAACTCGCAAACAAGATTTATTGTGCTCGTTTCTATCTTAGCTCCTCGGATTGGGCAGATACGTTCGTGAGCGCAGACCTCGCAGACATCGCGCACACGCTCGCGGATATGATGCGCTTCAAGTACGGCGCAGATGATTCCAATGTAAACTCCTTAATTGAATGGTATCATTTATAATCTGAACTATCATGCAGAACTGTTCTTGATGGACGGTTCTATTTTTATATGCAAAATTGTCTGGATTGTTAAGTCTCCAGCCCTCTCAGTCATTTGCTTCGCAAATGCCAGCTCTCCCAATGGGAGAGCCGAGAAGCCGGTGCGCAACGTTTACCCTGACGCACAATCCAAACTTGTCTCTCCCTCTGGGAGAGATGTCGCGCAGCGACAGAGAGGGCAGGCTCCTTCTTTGAGGGAGCTGGATTTGCCGCAGGCAAAGACTGAGGGAGTTTTGCAGATTGACAAGATACGCATAAGTTTTGCCCTGAGCAGACTTGTTTGCGTGCTTGCCCTCTCAGTCGTTTGCCCTGATGCAGACCTGCCAGTGTGCTGCTCCTTCCGTCACGGCTTACGCCGTGCCACCTTCCTCAGGGAGGAAGGCTTTTGTCTCGCACAAACCAAACTTGTCTCTCCCTCTGGGAGAGATGTCGCGCAGCGACAGAGAGGGCAGGCTCCTTCTTTGAGGGAGCTGGATTCGCCGCAGGCAAAGACTGAGGGAGTTTTGTCAGATTGACAAGATACGCATAAGATTTGCCCTGAGCAGACTTGTTTGCGTGCTTGCCCTCTCAGTCATTTGCTTCGCAAATGCCAGCTCTCCCAAGGGGAGAGCCAAGAAGCCGGTGCGCAACGTTTACCCTGACGCACAATTCAAACTTGTCTCTCCCTCTGGGAGAGATGTCGCGCAGCGACAGATTTGTGCGCTATTGCCCTTGATTTTCTCTCCCCCATCCGCTATGATGTTATTCGTATCATTCCGAGCAGGAAGCAACCTGCTGTACGGGGATAAGGAGGCTGGTGCGCTGTATTCGCGCCGAAATTATGAAAACAAGCGATTTTTATTACGATTTACCAGAACGTCTGATTGCACAGACGCCGCTCGACAAGCGAGATACTTCTCGCATGCTGGCACTGAACAAGGACACCGGTGCCATTGAGCACCGACATTTTTACAATCTGCCGGAGTACTTGCGAGCTGGCGACACGCTGGTTCTCAACAACTCCCGTGTCATTCCGGCTCGTCTGCTGGGTGTCCGCGAGGACACCGGTTATCCGATTGAGCTGGTTCTGCTGACGGATAAGGGCGACGGTGTATGGGAATGTCTGACCCGTCCGGGCAAGAAATGCCGTGTCGGCGCCAAGCTGAGCTTTGGCGAAGGCAAGCTGACCGCCACCGTAGAGGATATTTTGCCGGACGGCGGCAACCGTCTCATTCGTTTCCATTACGAAGGCATCTTTTTGGAAATTCTCGAAGAACTGGGCATGATGCCGCTCCCGCCGTATATTAAGGAAAAGCTGGAAGATCCAGAACGCTATCAGACCGTCTACAGCAAGACGCCGGGTTCTGCCGCCGCACCAACTGCCGGTCTGCACTTCACACCGGAACTGCTCCAGCAAATCAAAGACATGGGTGTGAATATCGCCTATGTGACACTGCATGTCGGTCTGGGAACCTTCCGTCCGGTCAAGGTCGAGGATGTTTCCGAGCATGTGATGCATTCTGAATTTTATATGCTGGACGAGGAAAACGCAGCCATTATCAACAATACCCGCAAAAACGGCGGCCGTATTTTCGCTGTCGGCACGACAGCAACACGCACACTGGAAACCATTGCCGCAGAGGACGGTTCTGTTCGTCCGTGCTCCGGCTGGACCAATATCTTTATTTATCCGGGCTATCAGTTCAAAGCTATTGATTGCCTTGTGACCAATTTCCATCTGCCGGAAAGCACACTGATGATGCTGATTTCCGCTTTCGCATCGCGCGATATGATTATGAGCACATATAAAGTAGCTGTTCAGGAGGAATACCGTTTCTTTAGCTTCGGTGACTCCATGCTGATTTACACCAACAAGGAGGACAACCATGTTTAAGATTCTCAAGACAGAAGGCCGCGCGCGCCGCGGCGAATTTACCTGTGCACACGGCACCGTACAGACACCGGTATTCCAGAACGTCGGCACACAAGGTGCCATCAAGGGCGCTGTTTCCGCGCAGGATCTCAAGGATCTGGGTTGTCAGATTGAACTGTCCAACACCTATCATCTGCACATTCGTCCGGGCGATCAAGTCGTTCGCGCGATGGGCGGTCTGCACAAGTTTATGAATTGGGACGGCCCGATTCTGACCGACAGCGGCGGATTTCAGGTGTTCTCTCTCTCGTCTCTGCGCAAAATTAAAGAAGAAGGCGTGTACTTTTCTTCTCATGTCGATGGACGCAAGATTTTCATGGGTCCGGAAGAAAGCATGCAGATTCAGTCCAATCTCGGTTCGGATATTGCCATGGCATTTGACGAATGCTGTGAAAATCCGTCTCCGTATGAGTACGTCAAGGCTTCCTGCGAGCGCACCACCCGTTGGCTGCATCGCTGCAAAGCAGAAATGGCTCGTCTCAACAGCCTGCCGACCACAGTAAACCCGAAGCAGATGCTGTTTGCCATCAATCAGGGCGGCACCTATGACGATCTGCGTGTTGCACATATGAAGGCCATCGCAGAGCTGGATTTGGATGGCTATGCCATCGGCGGTTTGGCTGTCGGTGAATCCACCGAAGTCATGTACCACATTCTCGATGAAGTGGTTCCCTATGCACCGGAAAACAAGCCGCGCTATCTGATGGGCGTCGGCACACCGTCCAACATCATTGAAGCGGTTTGGCGCGGTGTCGATTTCTTTGACTGTGTTATGCCGACCCGCAATGCGCGGCACGGTCACCTGTTTACATGGGACGGCATCCGCAATCTGAACAACGCCAAATATCAGTTGGATGACAAGCCGATTGACGAGCATTGTCATTGTCCGGTTTGTCAGAATTACAGCCGCGCATATATCCGTCATCTGCTCAAGTCCGGCGAAATGCTGGGACAGCGCCTGACGGTTATGCACAACCTGTGGTTCTATAACAACCTGATGGTGGAAATCCGCAAAGCGCTCGATGAAGGCCGCTTTGCAGAATTCCGCGAGCAGTGGAGCGAAAAGCTCGGCAAGCGCATTTAATTCTTGCTGTATAAAGAAAAAATCTCCCTTTCAAGCAAAGGGAGATTTTTTTGTATTCTGTGCATTTCTTTATAAATATGTATGTTGATACTGTTCACGAATTTCTTCCGGAACCAGCGCGCCGCCGGTTGCCCACGCGATGTGAATCGCCTGCGGCAGCTGCTGTATCAAGTTATGTTGTTCGAGATACTTTTGCATGACCAGCTGCGAAAAATACCGCAATCCCGCAAACGCCGCGCACGAGCTCGGTTCGATAAAGATATTCTCTGTTTTGAGCAAATCACGCATATACTGATATAATCGAAAATCTGCCACCGTACAAATACCGCTGAGCAGCGGTTTCATCACACCGCCGACAAATCCGAACGGACGTCCAACAGCCAGACCATCCGCATGCGTCAAGCCGGTCAGTCCGATGTCTTTGACACAAATCCTATTGTTTAATCCGGTTGCCATGCCGAGCAGCATACACGGTGCCTGCGTCGGTTCGACAAAAAAGCAATGCACTGCATCGCCAAATACCTGCTTGAGTCCGAACGTGATGCCGCCCGGTGCGCCGCCGACGCCGCATGGCAGATATACGAACAGCGGGCGCTGCTCATTCGGCGCAAGTCCCATTGTTTCCAGCTGTTTTTTCAGCCGCTTTGCCGCAACTGCATATCCCAAAAACAGATTTTTTGAATTTTCGTCATCTACAAAATAGCTGTTCGAATCGGCATCAGACAGCGCTCTTCCCTGCTTCACCGCACTGGAATAATCGCTTTCATATTCTTTTACCGTGACGCCATATTGGCGCAACAGGTCTTTTTTCCATTGCCGCGCATCGGCAGACATATGCACAACCGCCTGATATCCAATCACTGCGCTCATAATACCAATGCTCAAGCCCAAATTTCCTGTCGAGCCGACCTGAACGGTATACTGATGAAAAAAATCCTTGCGATGCGCCAAGGCTTCATATGCCTGTGCGCTGCCGTTTTTCACATCCTGTTCGTGCAGCAATCCATGCCGCAATGCCAGTTCCTCTGTATGTTTGAGTACTTCATAAATACCGCCGCGCGCCTTGACAGAACCCGCGATTGCCAAATCGCTGTCTTGCTTCAGCAGCAGCGTTCCATCTATCGGCATCTGTTCTTTTTCTTGTAAATCGCGCTGCATATCCGGAATGCGAACCAGCGGTGATTCAATGATTCCCTGCGCCGGAATGGTTTCCGGAAAATACTTCATGATAAGCGGTGCAAAGCGCTGCAGCCGCCGTTCTGCGTCATCTATATCCACCGCGGTCAATGCCAGTTGTGCCTGCGCAAACGGAACATGATCCGGATTGAGCCACAAGATTTCTTTGGTTTTCCGCAAATCACGAACAACCGGATTGTTATCTAATTTTTCCATATGCAGCATTTACAGCGCCTCGCGTTTCAGTTGTTCCAGCAGACCGCGGCAGCCCGCATTGACATCGCGCCACGTATCCTCAAAATTTCCGGTATACCACGGGTCAGCGACCTCGCCGGGTCGGTCAGTATAGTCCATCATTGCATGGATTTTGTTTTCTTCATCCCCGCCGCACATCCGGCGCATATTACGCAAATTGGCAGAATCCATGCCAATCAGCAAATCAAAGGTTTCATAATCCTGCCGTCTTAACTGGCGCGCTGTTTTGCCTGCACAGCCAATGCCGTGCTCTGCCAGCTTTCTCCGCGCAGGCGGATAGACCGGATTGCCGATTTCTTCTGTGCTGGTCGCGGCAGACTCGACATAAATCTCGTCCTGCAGCCCCGCCGCCTGCACCATGTCTTTCATCACGAACTCTGCCATCGGACTGCGGCAGATGTTGCCGTGGCAGACGAAAAGTATTTTAATCATTGGAATTTTCCTTTCTGCAATGCCCTAAAACGCCGTAATTTGCGCTGTTTTGGGCGGGCGCTACTTCATTATATATTCCATACCGCTTTCTTTTCAACTGTTTTGGACTATAATTTTCTTTTAAACTTCGGAAATGCAAGTTCAAAACTTCCATATATTCGATAGTTTTCGACTTGTGCAAACGAAAATTCAACTGCAACTTTCTTTATATAATCTCAATCAGCTTATTTTTGATACAAATCTCATATCCCAGCTTCTTTTCGCCTACGTCATCGAATGAAACAGTGATAATGGCATTTGAAATTCCGGTAATTATTCCTTCATCATAAGATTTATGTTTGACCCGCTTGCCAAGTATACTTGCCGGAACAACGACTGCTGGCTTTGGTGAAGCAGGCGCAACCATAGGAATCGGTGTTGACAATTTGGAAGCTGCTTTTTTTCTGACCTTTTTCTTCTTGGCAAGCAGCGTTACGTACTCTGCATCGACATTCTTGCCGCGTGCCTTATAGTCATCCATATCCTTAAATACGAACATCTCCGGTTTTTTTACATTATTTTCCGGCACTGGACGTATCGGAAACATCCAAACCTTGCGGTCATTTCCATCTATATCGGGCTGTACATCAACATAAGGCTTTGAAACAAGTTCAATTCTGCCGCAATAAATATAGTCGCCGGCATCTATAACTTCAAAAAGATGAACGTCAACGCCATTTTGACCACATGCTGCAAGTGTAGCATTTTGTGCCCAATGAATATCCTGATCACCAGACTTTCCCATGCCTGTATAGTGGAGGACACCGCCAATCCATTTATCATGATAAATGCCCTTTGTATAATCGGAAACAATCACCAAAGTATTTGTAGTTTTTGATCGGCGCATACCACCCATATTACCACACTTAAAGATTTCGACAATTTCACTATTTTTCAGTATTTGCCCGATTTCTAAACCAGGATTAAACATGTACCATTTCACCTCTTATTTTCTTTATCCGACGCATTTTTACAGTTACATTATATGTCAGGCTGTGAATCAAATCAATATTATCCGCAGGCATTGCACAAAAAAGCGAGCTTCTGAATCTCTGCTCCGCCGGAGCGTCAAGATGAGAAGCTCGCCAATGTCTCACGAACCGCATTTTAGCCTGTATAATCGTCAGTTTTTGAAACCCAACCGATTCCCTCAAACAGCATGTTAAACAGAACATCCCATATCATAGGCCGTTTGGAAAACACGTTGATTCTTAACCAATCCTGCCTCCATCACATTTGCCGCATATATCTTTCCTGCAATCTTGTATTCTTCCAGATGCTCTACAAAACCATCCAGATCACCGAGCGATCGCTCAATAATGTCCTCACCCAGACCAGCTGATATAATATAGTAAACCTCTTTTTTGCCAAGATGCTGCCAGATAGGATACGTGCGGTCAATAAAGGTCTTCATTTGGGCACTGATTCCATAAAAATATACCGGAGTGGCCAGCACAAGTACATCTGCCTTCTGAAACATTTTGAGTATTTCAGCCATGTCATCTTGTAATACGCAGGTGCCGCCATTTCTCATACAGCCGTCACAGGCTCTGCAAAAGCCTATATTTTGCTCCATGATGCGTACGATTTTCACCTGATGGCCTTTTTCTTCTGCTCCTTTTTTGAACTGCTCACACAAGAGCTGCGAATTCCCTTTTTTTCTCGGCGAGCTCGAAATAATCAATATATTTTTCATTGGTTTTCCTTCCCTATATTATGTTTTGTACTCTCTGTCAACGGACAATGCAGGGAAACATAATCACTATTCTTAAATTATATAACCACAAAATCCAAACCGAACGGAGAATCCGGCATACCTCCCCAATCTCTTGATTTCATTATACCGCAACCCTTGAAAAAGTAAAGAATTTTGGAAATCCCTGATGCAAACCCCATGTTCCGGTCTCTCCCCCTCTGTAAAAAAAATTCAAAAGAATTGTATGAATTTCATGGTTTTTCTGATATAATACCAGTATATATTTGTCGATTTTTTTGGTACACTGAAGTGTATATCACATTGAATACATACGAAGGAAGGATCATTATGAATTTTTTAGAAGAGCGTATCGTAAAAGACGGTATCGTTAAGGAAGGAAACATTCTGAAGGTAGACAGCTTTCTCAACCATCAGATGGATATTGATCTGTTCAACCAGATGGGCGAGGAATTTAAGCGCCGTTTTGAAGGCAAGCCGATCAACAAAATTCTCACCATCGAGGCTTCCGGCATCGGCATCGCCTGTATCGTAGCAAGTCATTTTCATGTTCCGGTTGTTTTTGCAAAGAAGTCTCAGAGCATCAACATCGACGGTGACGTTTATGTGGCAGAGGTAGAGTCCTTTACGCACAAGTGCAAGAATCAGGTGATTGTATCCAAGAAATTTCTGGATGAGAACGATCATGTGCTGATTATTGATGATTTCCTTGCAAACGGCTGTGCTTTACAGGGTCTGCTGTCCATCGTTGCACAGGCAGGCGGTACCGTGGAAGGCATCGGCATCGCTGTCGAGAAGGGCTTCCAGCAGGGCGGCCGCATCATTCGTAATTTTGGCTATCAGCTGGAATCTCTCGCAATTGTTGAGGGCATGGACGCTGCAAACGGTACGGTTCAGTTCCGCGAACAGTAAGGAGATTTCATGCACGCTACAAAAACATCGACAGAATCCGCTTCTGTCAATCATATTTACACGTTGGACGGCAAAGTGCCGCTTCTCAATGCCATTCCGTTCGGCTTGCAGCACATTTTGGCGATGTTCGTATCCAACATTGCGCCGATTTTGATTGTCGGCGGTGCCTGCGGACTGGACAGCAAGGAAACCGCTCTGCTCATTCAGAGTGCCATGCTCATTGCCGGCATCGGCACACTGGTACAGCTGTTTCCGCTGTTCGGCAAGATCGGCTCCGGTCTGCCCATCGTCATGGGCATCAGCTTTACCTTTGTGTCGATTCTCAGCTTTGTCGGTGCGCAGTACGGGTACGGCGCGATTATGGGCGCAGTGCTCATCGGCGGCATGATTGAAGGCGTTCTCGGCCTATTTGCCAAGTATTGGATCAAGCTGATTTCTCCGATTGTCTCCGCCAGTGTGGTCACTGCCATTGGCTTTTCTCTGCTCAGCGTCGGCGCAAATTCGTTCGGCGGCGGTGCCGGCAGCGAAAATTTCGGCTCGGCAGAAAACTGGATTCTCGGCGTTGTGACGCTGGTTTGCTGTATCCTGTTTCATGTATTTGCCAAGTCCTTTTGGAAGCAGCTCTCTGTGCTGTTCGGCTTGATTGTCGGCTATATTCTCGCCGTATGCATGCACATGGTGGACTTTTCTTCGCTGGCAGGCACATCTCTTATCGCCATTCCGCAGCTGATGCCGTTCCGCATGGAATTCCGTCCGGACGCGATTGTGTCTGTCGTGCTCATCTTCTTGGTATCTGCAACCGAAACCATCGGTGACACCTCGGCGCTGGCTGCCTCCGGTTTGGGACGCGATGTCACGGAAAAGGAAACCTCCGGTTCCATCGCCTGTGACGGCTTTATCAGCTCGCTGTCCTCTGTCTTTGGCTGCCTGCCGATTACATCGTTCAGCCAAAACGTCGGTCTGGTTGCGATGACCAAGGTTGTCAATCGCTTCACCATTGCAACCGGCGCAGTGATTATGATTCTTGCCGGCGTGTTCCCGATGTTCGGCGCATTGCTCGCAACGCTGCCGGATGCAGTGCTCGGCGGCTGCACCATTATGATGTTCGGCACCATTGTCGTCAGCGGCCTGCAGATGATAAGCAAGTGCGGCTTTTCGCAGCGCAACACTGTGATTGCGGCGCTCTCGCTCAGCATCGGCCTCGGCTTTACTCAGTGCGCAGATCTGTTTGCGATTTTCCCGCAGATGGTTCAAACCGTCTTTGCACAGAACTGTGTTGCGGTTGTCTTTGTCGTCGCCATTGTTTTGAATCTGATTCTTCCGCAAAATATGGAAGCGGAGCATCCGGCACAATCCGAAAACGCAAAATAAGTTTATGGTATAGAAAAAGCAGATTTTCCAAAAACGGAAAATCTGCTTTTTTCTATCTGTCAAGCCAATTCTTGTCTGCTTCTTTCCAGAGCCGCCGCAATGACCTGATCCATGTCATAATATGTATATTCTCCCAATCTTCCGCCGAAAATCACATGCGATTCCCGCTGTGCCAGCGCCTGATATGCTTGATACCGCGCGCTGTTTTTCTCATCGTTCACCGGATAATACGGCTCGTCTCCCGGCTTCCATTCCGATGCATATTCTCGGCTGATGACCGTCTTGGGCAGTTCGTTTCCGTGTTCATCCTTGCCGAATTCGAACCATTTGTGCTCGATAATACGTGTCCACGGCGTTTCCCGATCCGTATAATTTACAGCAGCATTGCCTTGGAAATTGGGAATGTTTAATACTTCCGTTTCAAACCGCACGCTGCGATATTCGAGATTGCCAAGCTGAAAATTAAAATATGCGTCAATTGCTCCGGTATAAACGACTTTGCGCGCCATGGCATCCCAGTTTGATTTGTCTGCGAGATAGTCTCTATCCAGCCGCACTTCGATGCCTTCCAGCAGACGTTCCACCAACTTGGTATAGCCTCCAATCGGAATGCCTTGATACAGCGCATTGAAATAATTGTTGTCGAAGGTCAGCCGCACCGGAAGGCGCTTGATGATAAATGCCGGAAGCTCCTTGCAATCGCGTCCCCACTGCTTTTCCGTGTACCCCTTGACGAGCTTTTCAAAAATATCACGGCCTACCAGAGAGATAGCCTGCTGTTCCAGATTTTGCGGCTCGCCCTGAATTTCCGCGCGCTGTTCCTCAATTTTTTTCTGTGCCTGTTCCGGTGTCACGACGCCCCACATTTTGTTAAACGTATACATATTAAACGGCATCGAATACAGCTCGCCCTTATAATTGGCCACCGGACTGTTGGTAAACCGATTGAAGTCGGCAAACTGCGTGATGTATTCCCACACCTGCTTGTTGTTTGTGTGGAAGATATGCGCGCCGTACCGATGCACATGAATGCCTTCGATTTTTTCTGTATAAATATTTCCAGCTACATGCGGACGCTTATCAATCACCAGCACCGATTTTCCCGCCCGCTTGGCTTCCTGCGCAAATACAGCGCCGTACAATCCGGCACCGACAACTAAATAATCATACATAGATCATACTTCCTTGATTTTCTTAAAAACTGTTGTGAATTATAGCTGAAATTTGTCGAGCTGTCAAACTGCGCGGTGTTTTCCACAGGCTTGCAAGAAATGAACGTTGACAGAGCGGTGTTCGCGCCTATTATAAAAGCCGGAGGTGAAGTCAATGAATACAACTTTAACAATTGACATGACGCATTTGCCCAACAGCATTCCCTTGGGCAGATGCGGCGAAAATCACACGGTGATTTGCTTCGACTGTACATCGTATCTGGAAACGTATGGTGAAGGCAGTGCGGCGCTGCTGTTTCAGCCTGCCCAAGGCTCCATGCATCCTGTCGTTGTGGAACAGACCGGTGCCCTTGTCACTTGGCGCGTCAGCGCATCCGACACCGCCGCATCCGGCTCCGGATTGTGCGAGCTGAGCTGGTATGTCGGTGACATGCTGGCAAAATCGCAGCAGATGAGCACGGTTGTCTATGCCGCGCTGTCGGAGCGGGCGGATACCGCCTGCCAAGCTGCCAGCCGTCCATGGATGGATCAAATTGTACAGGCAAGCGCCAACGCCCAGCGCGCGCAGGCCGCCGCCGAAACCGCCCAGAGCATTGCGGACGGCATGGGTGCTGTCTACGTCAAGCAGTCCGGCGGCAAACTGTCCGGCAATCTCGATGCGCAGTCACACACCATTTCCAACTTACAGGCACCGGCAGCCGGTCGGGACGCTGCCACCAAACAGTATGTCGATGACGCCCGCGCCGCCTGCCTGTCCGCGGATGCACTCCAGACAGCCGTGCTCGACATGTTCTATCCGGTCGGCACCCTGTATCACACAACGGCATCCGCCTTTGATCCGGCTGCCGCTTGGGGCGGCACATGGGAGCGCATTAAGGACAGATTTCTGCTCGCGGCGGGCACTGCGTATGCAGGCGGCAGCACCGGCGGCGAAGCGACGCACAAGCTGACCGCACAGGAGATGCCAAGCCACACGCACACCATGTATGTCAACAACGATGGTTCCTCTTCCAGTTGGTCTCCGACAGCCGGAGAGTATTTAATCAAACCGGACGGTGTCACGACCAGCAAGAAAAACTATCAGGGCAAGCTGGCACAAAACGGCGCAGGTCTCGATCAGGCACACAACAACATGCCGCCGTATCTCGCCGTGTATATTTGGAAGCGGACTGCCTGAGTGCACATGAAAACGCGCCGGATGCCATCATCCGGCGCGTTCTGCTGTCTATTTGGTATGTAATTTGCTGCGAACAAAGCGCGCACCCATCCTGAGCATCTCCCAATTGGCGCCAATCGCATACCCGATAGTGAGTACCAGCGCGCCCGCCTGTATCCGGCGATTGCCGCAATAATACGTGTACAGCAGACAGCCGCCCATCAGCAGACAGCCAACCACCACCGAGCGCTTGAGCTTCATGTGCACGGTTCGATTAACATCTCTATATCGAACCAAAAACAAAATCAAAAACGCCGCCAGCGTTGAAATAGACGCCGCAAAGATATGAATTTTTCGAATCAGAAGCAAATCCACCACAATGTTGATGACTGCGGCAGAAATCGAGGTCTCCGCAATTTTCTTTGCATTTTTCTGCGCGACATACACACAGCTGTACAGCCCGACCAGCACGCGAAACAGCATGGCATACAGCAAAATCAAAATCTGCGGATATGCATCGTGATACTTGGCGTCAATGAATACCGGAAAGAAAAACGGCATGCACGCCGCCATGCCAAAGCATCCGGCAGCAAACAGCTGAAACATCGCGTTCATGGTCTCGGTCAAAAATTCGTCCCGATCTGCATCGGTATAGTGCAGCGACACGGTCTCTGCCCACGACAGATTTAAGATATTATAAAAATTGACAAACACATTGGAAAACTTATTGGCGATGGAATACACGCCGTTTGCCGCCGCGCCGAGAAAGTACGAGACAATGGTTCGGTCCGAGGCATTGACGACCCACCACGCCAAATTGTTCGGCACCAGCGGAATCGAATACGCGCCCACCTGCTTAAAAATCGCCGGTTGTATGCACCGCAGCGACAGATAGTTTCGGCAGCCGGACGCTGCGAGAAGATACAGCAGTGTCAGGCTCTGTGCCAGCAGGGTGGATACCAGCAGCCCCGTCAGTCCTCCGTGAAAACAGGTCAGGGCGAGAACATTGAACAGCGCGGTTGCCGTCGCCGCGATAAACGATGCAATCGTGTACACGACGCTCTTTCCCAGCCCGCGCACAAACTGCATCAGCATGGCGTTAAACACCTGCAAAATGACATACACAAGCAAAAAATACGCGTGTTCCACGTGCACAACGGCCTGTATCAGCGCGAACACCGCCAGATAGGCACCGCACTGGATGACACTAAAAAACAGCAGGGTGGAAAACAAAACGGTATGGCGCGCGGTGTTTTGCCGGTCATCTAGCATAAACCGGAACAGCCCTTGATGGAGCTGCCAGCCGACCAGCGGCAGCAGCAGCATGGAATAGGTGAGCATCAAATCAAACGTGCCATATGCACCGGTTGACAGCATCGCTGTATAAAACGGCAGCAGCAGAAAATTGATGCACTGGGTGCATACTCTGCCGATCGTCAGGATTGCTGTATTCTTTGCTAGTTCTTTTCGACGTCCCATTGTATTCTCACCTTGTGATGCGTGCAAACGCCTGCAAAATTTTTGCGGTGATGCCCCAAATTGTCCAATCCTGATACTGATAAAATACAATGTCCTCTCGGCGCTCCCGCCACTGATATTGTTTTCCGCCGACAATGCGCGACAGCGGAAAATCCTCCGGTGGATGCACCGGCAGCGTAATGCGGTATTGCTCCGGCTTCTGCGTCTGAAAAAACGACAGCGGCACGCAAAACACCCTCTCCACCTCCGCCGTGCTGTACGTCATGTCATAGTCCGTCAACTTTGCCGCATACGGATACAGCATCAGCGTATTGGTGTGCAGCACGTCCATCAAGCCGAACACTTGGATTTGCTCCGGCCGGAGCAAAAGCTCCTCGCAGGCCTCCCGCACGGCTGCCTGCCGCGGCGTCTCGCCCGCTTCTATCGCACCGCCCGGCAGACAAATATCTCTCGGCTGGTGCTTGAGCTTGGGTGACCGCTGTTCCAGCACAATTTGCACGCCGTCCGGTGTCTCAAGCAGCGGAATCAGCACCGCCGCCTGCCGGCATTGCTCCAGACCGATGAGCGACGGCTGATGCTCCGTCAATCGTTTGATAAGTTCTGGTGACATAGATTCTCCTTTTTTATCAGCAGGCAAATGTTTTGCCTGTTTGCGCGTTCTATGCTATAGTGTGTCCCGTCAGATAAAAACATAATCTCCCAGTTGCCGAGCAGCGCGTAGGAGATTGCGTTTAGTATTTTTCATGGATGCGGATGCTGTCCGCATCGATCCAGCCGATATATGCTTGTATTTGAACCTCGTACCACATTTCTCCGTCAACCTTTGCGGAATACAGCAGCCGAACGACATCGTCTGTCTCGAGCGGTGCAATCGTCCGGAAATTTGCCGCAGACGGTTCCGCATATAGACTGGTGCTCTTTGTCACGGTCGCGCGGCCGTCCTCCTCGCGCAGACGGGAAATATAATCCGAACACAGCCAATCGTTGAGATAGGTTCCCTCTGCAATCTGAGACCAATTGTCTTTCTCCGCATCCGTCGAGAGAATCGTTCCGCCGGAAAGCGTTGTGACGCGCGGATAGGTTGTCCCCGGACCGGTGCGGACGTTGAGCCCTGCGGCAGTCGTGATAATCGCCATGGAATAGGAAGATTCCGTCTGCTGCTCCGTCTGTTTTTCGGATTGTATCTGCTCTGTCTGCCCAACTTGCTGCTCTGTTTTATCTATCCGGCTATGGATGGCGGAATACGCCAGCATTCCCAAACGAATCAGACAAAAAAGCACGATCGCGGCAACGAGAACAGACAGCATGAACCGGCGACGGCGCACACGTCTGCGCTTTTCCCGCATCTTATGCCTACGGCGTATCGCGCGACGGCGCAGGAGTTCCTGTCGGCGTTCCTCTTCGTCGTACACAGTTCGTTCCCCCTATCTCATGATATCTTATTGTAAATGGCAAAAAAGCCAATTGCAAGAGTTTTTGCGAAAAATGCCGAATTTTCAAACAAAAAAGCACTCAAAACTGCATTTGCAGGCGATATTCTATAGCAAACGCCTCAACGGCATGCATATCTATTTGCTTTTTCACCTTGCTTCCTGTATAATATGGGACTGGAAACAATTCAATCGAAATCAGGTGAAATTATGCATCATTCGGAGGCGCATTTTCAAACCTCAGAGACCTTTTTGCTCAGCGCGGTCCTCGCGCTGTCCGGCGGTTTTCAAGACGCCTATACCTACAATGTGCGTGATGAGGTTTTTTCCAATGCACAAACCGGCAACATCGTTTTAATGAGCCAGCATTTGATGGAGGGCGATTGGATGACGGCTCTGCACTATCTGTTCCCGCTCCTCGCGTTCGCGCTGGGCGTGTTTGTCGCAGAGCATATCAGTCACCGCTACAAAACATCCACCCGCCTACATTGGCGGCAGATTGTCGTCGCCATCGAATTCGTTTTGCTCCTGCTTGTCGGCTTCATTCCCACACAGTACAACATCATTGCAACCGCTCTGGTATCCTTCGCCTGCTCCATGCAGGTGCAGACCTTCCGCAAGGTACACGGCTACGGATATGCCAGCACCATGTGTATCGGCAATCTGCGCAGCGGAACCGAGAGCCTGTCCATTTACCTGCGCGACAAACGGCCGGAGGCGCTGCGCAAGGCGCTGCATTATTACGGCATCATCTGCGTTTTTGCGCTCGGCGCAGGTGCAGGCGGCATTTGCTCGCTGCACATCGGCCTGCGGGCAATCTGGATATCCAGCCTGCTGCTGTGCATCGCATTCAGCATGATGCAAAAAGAACATCGCTGATACAAAAAGCGTGATACCGAGCACATCGGCATCACGCTTTTTTGTTATGCAGATTACCGCTTCTCGGCAATCAGTTTGATTGTTTGAATGATGAGCGTCGGCACAACCGCCAATGCCGTGATGATACCCAGCTGGCTGATGCCAAACTGCGGGGAAACCAGAAACAGCTGCTTGAGTCCCGGCACGAACAGCACGGCGAGCAGCAGCAGCGCACCGGCAGCAAATGCCAAGTTGGAATACGGATTGGTGGAAAATTTCAGGCGGAAGATGGACGCCTCGCCGCGGCAGTTGAAGCCATGGAACAGGCGCGCCAGCGTCAGCGTTGAAAATGCCATGGTCGATGCCAATGCTGCATCGTGCTGCTGATAGCCCAGATAAAATGCCGCCATCGTTACGACAGCAATCAGCAGACCCTGCCATCCAATATTACACAGCAGCGCACGGTTCAAAATCGGCTGCTTCGGGTCGCGCGGCGCGCGGTTGAGCAAACCGCGGCGCGCCGGTTCCATGCCGATGGCAATGGCTGGCAGAGAGTCCGTCAGCAAATTGATAAACAGCAGGTGCACCGGCTGAAACGGCACAGGCAGCGCCAGCAGCGATGCGTACAGCACACAGAAAATGCCCGCCGTATTGCCGGACAGCAAAAACCGAATGGCATTTCGAATATTTTCATATACGCTTCTGCCGTTTACGACCGCCTTGACAATCGTTGCAAAATTATCATCCGTCAAAATCATTGAAGCGGCGTCCTTGCTGACCTCCGTGCCCGTGATGCCCATGGCCACGCCAATGTCCGCTTGCTTGAGTGCCGGTGCATCGTTTACGCCGTCACCGGTCATGGAAACGATGCTGCCGCGCCGCTGCCATGCATGCACGATGCGGATTTTGTGTTCCGGCGACACGCGCGCATAGACCGAGATGTGCGGCAGCTGGCGATCCAGCTCGGCGTCCGTCATCTGCTCCAGCTCTACGCCGGATACGGCAATATCCCCGTCCGCAAAAATGCCCAGCTGACGCGCAATCGCTGTCGCTGTAATTTTATGATCACCGGTAATCATGACGGTTTTGATGCCGCCGCGTTTGGCATCCGCCACCGCCTGAATCGCTTCCGGACGCGGCGGATCTATCATGGAAATCAGACCGAGGAAGGTAAAGCTGCACTCGTCCTCCAGCTCCAGCGGGCGATCCGCGTCCAGCTCCCGATATGCAAACGCCAGCACGCGCAAGCCCTGCTCGGACATCTGCGTATTGATGCGAATAATCTGCTCTCGCAGCTGCGGCGTCAGCGCAACACATCCCTTGCTCGTCAGCACATGGGTGGAGCGATTGAGCAGGCTGTCTATGGCGCCCTTTGTAAACATGGTCGGCACACCGTCGATGTCGTGCAGGGTGCTCATGCGTTTGCGGTCGGAGTCAAAGGCAAGCTCGCTCAGCCGCGGATGCTGTTCCCGATATACTTCTTCAATCACGCCGAACTGTTCGCCCAGCATGACAAGCGCAACCTCCGTCGGATCACCGATGGAATCTCCCGTGTCCTCATCATGCGTTGCATCGCTGGCGAGCAGCGCGGCTTTGAGCAGCATGCGCTGCACCGGATTGGACAGCTCCAGCTGTTCCTTGGCAATCACCTGTCCATCCGCATACAGCGTTTGCGGCGTCATTTTGTTTTGCGTCAGCGTGCCGGTTTTGTCCGAGCAAATGACGGACACGCTGCCCAAGCTCTCTACCGCCTTCAAATCCTTGATGATGGCATTTTGCCGCGCCATCTTCTGCGTTCCCATGGCGAGCACAATCGTGACGATGGAGGACAGCGCTTCCGGAATGGCCGCCACGGCGAGCGCCACAGCAAACATCAGCGAATCCAAAATCCCCATGCCGGTGCGGAATACGGACAGAGCAAACACGCCCGCACAGATGATGAGAATGCCAATCGCCAGCTTCGCGCTGAATGCGTCCAAGCTCTCCTGCAGCGGTGTTTTGCGCTGCTGGGTCTGGTTCATCAGTGCCGCAATCTTGCCCAGCTCCGTGTGCATGCCGGTCGCTGTGACAAGCACCGATGCGCGGCCGTAGGTCACCAGCGAACCGGAAAACACCATGTTTTTCTGATCGCCTAGGGCAACCTGCTCGGCGTCAATCACATCCGTCTGCTTGTCTACGCCTTCGGATTCTCCGGTCAAAGAGCTTTCATTGACTTTGAGCGAAAAATTCTCTAAGATGCGGCCGTCCGCAGTCACCATATCGCCCGCTTCCAGCAATACGATATCGCCGGGAACGACCAATGCAGAATCAATCTCCACGCGGGCACCATCGCGCAGCACCTTGGCTGTCGGGGACGCCATGGTCTTCAGGCTCTCCAGCGATTTTTCCGCTTTCACATACTGCACCGTGCCGAGCACGGCATTGAGAATCAGCACGACAAAAATGACAATCGTGCTCTCCACATTGCCGGAACAGGCGGAAATAATCGCTGCAATCATCAAGATACATACCATCAAATCGCGAAACTGCTCTGCAAAAATCCGCACGATGCTCTTTTTCTTTCCCTCGGACAACTTATTTTTTCCGTAGGTCTGCAATCTCTGCGCAGCCTCCTGCGCGGACAGCCCCTGTTCCGAGGTATTCTGCGCGCGCAGCGCCTCCGCAGCCGTCTTTCTAAAGTAGTCTTGTGTCATTGTTTCCTTCCTTTCGCAAATATTCCGGCGGAAGGTAAACAAAAAGACCTCCCGCCAGTTGAAGTGTATCACAACAACTGCCGAAAAGTCTTGTTACCTGTCGATGTCAGGCGCACCCTGCCAGATTTGCCGCGCAAATCGTGATGTTGACAACGTGCCTTGCAACTACTCCCTTTTCAACTGGCATAAGCATAGCATACTTTCCAAAAAGCGTCAATTGCGCACATTGCGATTTAACAAACAATTAACAGAAACAAAGAAGCAGGACGAAAAAAAGAGTTTTGACAAGCCTTGTCCCTGCTGATATAATAAAGATAACTCTATGGCGGTCAGCATCCAAAGCGTTGACTGCCTTTTTTCATCTCACATGCAGGAGGAGTCGAGGATGGATCAGATCGACCAGAAAATACTGGCACACCTAAAACAAAATGCGCGCGCACGTGCTTCGGACATCGGAAAAGCCGTGCATCTGTCCGTGTCGACGGTCATCGAGCGCATTCATAAAATGGAAGATGCCGGCGTGATTTGCTCGTACACGGTCATCACCAACGACGCCAAGGTCGGCAACGATGTCACCGCCTTGATTGAAATTTCCTTGGAGCATCCGCGGTTTAACGACTCGTTTTCCGAGAAGGTGATGGAGCACCCCAACGTCATCTCCTGCTATTATCTCACCGGCAGCTATGACTACATGGTCAAGGTCAACTGCCGTTCTTCCGATGAACTGGAAACCATTCACCGCTGGATCAAGGATCAGTCCGGCGTGTGTCAGACGCAGACGCATTTTGTGCTGCGCACAATCAAGAACATCTACTCGGCTCTGCCGGCTGACCCTGCATCCGCAGAATAGCACCGCGCGTTGTTACTGCGCTGCGGTTGCGCTCTCAAATTCTTCAATGACTGCGGCACGCAACTTTTCCATGCGCTCCGCATCCTTGCCGCCTACCGGCTTGCCGTCAATCTCGCAGGCACGCAGGCACAGCTTGCTGGAGCTGGACACGATGATTTCATCCGCGTCAAACAGTTCTTCCAGCGTATACGGCGTCTCGCTCACCGGAATTTCCAGCTTCTTGCACGCCTGAATCAGATGCGCACGCGCGATGCCCGGCAAAATCAGATTGTCTGTCGGTGCGGTGATAAACTTGCCGTCCTTGAGAATGGACACATTGCTGTGCGCGCACTCGGTGACGCGGTTGCCCGGACGATAGAACACGGTCTCCTGACAGCCCGCCTTCTTTGCCTTTTCCGATGCAACGCAGGACGGAATCAGATTCAGTGTCTTGATGTTGCAGTGCAGGAAACGGGTGTCCGGCTGCGTAATCAGCTTGATCGGCTCCTTGCAGTCTCCGATGACCTGCGGAATAATCATAATCCACAGATTGCCTGCACCCTCTGTATATGCATGGTTGCGAATGCCGGTGCCGCGCGTCACCTGATAGTAAACAAACAGCTCGGTATCGTCCATCTTATCCACCATTTCCTGCAGCAGCTGCTTGAGCTCCGGCTTGGTAACCGGCATGACAATGTCCAGCAGTCCTGCGCTGTTAAAGAAGCGGTCGATATGCTCGTCAATCGCAAAAATCTTGCCGTTGCGCGCCGGACCCGCATCATACACGCCGTCGCCGAACCAACAGACGCGGTCGTTCATCGGGATGGACATCTCGTCCAGTTCTCCGTATTTTCCGTTATAATAGCCCAGTGTTTTCATTTTTTGCCTCCCAAATAAGGAAAATCTATTCGAAATTGCGCGCGCACGGGCGCACACACAATCTGCTTACCATTATACTGATTTTTGCGTCAAAGGACAAGCGAATTTCCAAAAAAAGTACGGCATAAACCATGCCGCTCGGACGTTTTTTGTCCGAGCGGCATGGTTTTATTTGTTTGCCGTTTTATATGCCAGCGGTTCCGCATACCAAATCTTCTGTTGGACGGATGTTCCCGCGGCAGTCTGATTGATTAGCTGACAAACCAGATGCACCTGCTGCGATGGATTGATGTCCACGGTTCCATAAATTTCTCCGTCATCAATCCGCTGCTGCATCGCCTGCGTTTTATTGATGCCCAGAATCAGCGGGCTGTCCCAGCCCTTTCGCTGGTAAAAATCATAGGCGCCGAGCGCCATATCATCGTTGTTACAGACAATCGCCTCCGCCTCCCGCAGCTCCTGCTCGGACAGCGTGCCCAACTGCTCGGTCGCGCGCTGCCGCGCCCAATCCGCAGACAAGCCGGCAAGCTGATTCATCGGCAGGGTTTTTCCTGTTTCCGACAAAAACGCATTGGTGCGCCGAATCGTGTCGTAATGCGACTGCTCGCCCTCGATGAGAATGTAGTCCAGTGTTCCGTTTTGATTTTTGTCTATGTGCTGACTGTCCCACGCCTCTCGCAGCATGGTCGCCTGCAGCACGCCCGCCGCCTGTCCGTCCGTGCCGACGTACCAGACTTTTTCTCCGATTTGCAAATCCATCTCGTCCGGCTCTCGGTTGAACAAAATCACGGGGATGTCTCTGCTGCGCGCTTGATTCAGGCTGTCCGCTGCGGAATCCGCCTGAACCAAATTCAGCACCAAAACATCACAATCCTGCTTGAGCAAATATTGAATCTGCTTTTGCTGCACATTATCGCTGCCGTTGGCGTCCAGCACTTCATATCGAACCGGCAAATCTGCGGACACCTGTGTTTCCAGCGCTTGTTCCAATTCCTCCGTCATGCTTTTCATGAACGAATCGTCCAAGTCATACACGCAGACGCCGATTTTATACACGCGCTTTTGCTGCTTCACCGGAAATTTCCATATCCACAGGCAGAGGAGCAAGACACACGCCAGCAGCAGCGCATACACGCCCATTTGTCTTTTGTGTTTCATATTCTATCCCCTCATTCGCCCAGCAGCGCATCATAGGTTCCTGCATCCAGCGCCTGTTTGGATACCCACAGCATATCCGCCTGCACGGATTCCATGGCGCTTCCCGCCGCGTGAAAATACAGCTTTTGTGCACTGCGATATCCGAGCTGATACCAATTGGGAACCCAGACGCCGCGCAGGCTGCCGGATTGTATCGCTGCCATCTGCTCCGCGGTCAGTTCGCCGTCGGAAACCACATCATCCGGCTGCACATCTGTGCGGTCAAACGATGCCTGAAACGGAAAGCATGCATACGGCTCATCGGAACAGCACAAAACCGGCATCGCGGCATACGCCTGTTCATCGGTTCGCGAAACCGAGAGAAACCGTTCCGGATACAGCAGAAGAATACCTTTTGAGCCGAGTGTTTGTTCCTCCTGCATGGTTTTCTCCCATCGCTGCTGCGTCCACGCCGCACCGTACAAGACCTGCATCTGTATCTCATACTCCTGTGCGCAGTCGCGCACGCCTTCCATCAGTGCGGATGTTTCCTGTTCGCTTCCTCTCGGCAGCACAACCGTCAGCTGTACCTGCTGTTTTTCCTGCCCCTGAAAGACAAGCCGCCCGATGCACGCACTGAGAATCAGGACGAGCGCAAACACGATGCAGTATTTTTTTGTCTTATTCTTCATCTGTTTCACGCACCTTTGGAATGGTCATGCGCACGGTCGTTCCCTCGTCCAGCACGCTTTCAATCGTCACGCCATATTCCGGACCATACAGCAATTTCAGCCGATCATCCACATTGTGTACGCCGACGCCCGAGCCGCGCTTGCTGGAAACCACTTTGTTGTGCAGGATATAGTCGATTTGCTCCTCGGTCATGCCGCCGCCATTGTCCGCCACCGCGATACAAATATTGCCGTCCACCTCATGCACCGACAGCTCGATTTCTCCATCATCGTATTTTCCTTCCATGCCGTGATACACGGCATTTTCAATAATCGGCTGAATGGTGATTTTGGGGCACAAATAGTCGAGCAGCGACGCATCAATGTCCGTGATAAATTCAAATTTGTCTTTGAACCGGATGTTTTGAATGGAGAGATAGCTTACCGCGTGCTCGATTTCTTTTCTCAGCGGAATAATGTCTTTTCCCTGACTCAGAGAGACACGGAAAAACTTCGCCAGCAGCGATACCATTTTTCCCGCGCCTTCATATTCTCCGCTTTGAATCATCCAAATGATAGAATCCAATGTGTTGTACAAAAAATGCGGCGTAATCTGCGATTGCAGCAGCTTGCGCTCCATGTGGCGCTTTTCCTTTTCGTTTGCAATCACCCGCCGCATCAGTCCCTGAATGCGCTCTGCCATGCTGTTGAAGTGGTCTGCCAGCGCGCGCAGCTCACCAATGCCTTCCGCCTGTGCCCGCACGCTCAAATCTCCGACGCCGAACCGTTCCATCACTGCGGACAATTTGCTGACCGGATGCGTAATCAATCGCAGCAGCAGCAAATCCGTCAAAATCAGTACGGCGCCCGCCGCGCACAGAACCACCCATAAAATGACATACAAATTGTGATTTTGCTGCTGCACATCGGTCAGCGAGCGAACCGCAACCAGCTTCCAGCCGGTATAGCCGATTTGATGCGTCTGGATGTTCCATGCTGCATGGTTGTGCTGAACGGTTGTGTCCGACAGCATCGGTATCGACCATTCTTCCCACAAGCCGCTGGCAATCTCCTTGCGAAACGGATGATACAGCATGCTGCCGTCCGTGTCGAGGACATAGCAATAGTCTACCTTGGTGCTTTTGTATCGTTCAAGCGTGCTGTCCAAATCCGAAACCGGAAAATCCAAGCGAAGCACGCCCTCTGTCGACTGCCCGCCGCGGGTAAATTCTACATATCGGCTCACCACAAGCACACGGGTGAGCTGATCTTTCTGACAGACCAGCTGCGGCGAACCGAAGGAAATCTGTTCAATGGTCTGTGCCGCCTGCTGAAACCACGGCTGCTTGACAACGTCCGCCGCCGGCACCGGTGTCTGCTCTGTACTCCAGACGGTCTCACCGGATTTGAGATACAGCGCCACGTTGACCAGCTGCCTGTTATGCTGCCGATAAAAGTCCTGCAGCGAGGCATCCCGCGCCGTCTGTGTGCCGTCGCCGGTTTTGAGAATTTGGTAATATACCTGATTGATCAAATCCGACATACTTTTGATCTCTTGCTCCAACCCCGCAGAGAGCGCATCCATTTGGCGCTCGGTATCCGTCTGCACATTGTTTTGAATCTGACCGGATACATAGCGCGAAAACAGCACAATCAGCACCGCAATGCACACCGTAATCATACCAGAAAACAACAACGGAAACAGCTTACGCACGCTCAGAGGATGTCTTTTTTCACGCATTGGCCTGTTCCTGCTTTCGATATTTTGCCGGAGATACCCCGCGGTTTTTCTTAAACACATAGCTGAAATAGTTCGGTTCCGGATAGCCGACCATCTCGCCGATGACGCGGCTTTTCTCCTCGGTTTCCGTCAGCAGCCGTGCCGCCTCATCCAGTCTGCGCTGGGTCAGATAGTTCAAAAAACTGGTTCCGATTTCGCGCCGAAATACTTTGGAGAAATGCGAAGCACTGACGTTGAACAGCTGACACATGGTTTCCACCGAAAGATCCGGCTGGCTGAAATGGTTGTCCACATAGTCGCGCGCTTGATTGGCAAGAATGGCATTTTGGTCGGTCTGCTGCTTTTGAATGCTTCGGCTGGTAAAGTCGCAGTAGTTGTACAGCCAGTTGTTCAGCTCCTCGCCTGTCCGCAGGGAAAGAATGCGCATGACCATGTGCTTGGAACCTGCCAGTCCGTCTTCTTCCTGTATCTGGTATCGCCGATACAATTTGGAAAGCGAAAAAATAATATCCAAAATAATCAGCTGATATTCATTAAAGCTGTATTTGTGTTTTTGAATCGCTTCGAGCAACTTCTTGACCTCGCCGGAAATTTCCTCTGTATTGCCGTGCTTTACCGCAAGCTCCAGCGGCTCCAGCAGACACGTCCAATCGGGTTCCTGTGCCCTGTTGTTGGGCGTCACATCGCCGTAATAGGTAATGACGTCCTCTTTGGCAACGACATTGTATTCCAGCGCATCCTTTGCCTGTGCGTATGCCGTTTCCAGCTGCATCCACGTGTCACAGCACAAGCCCAGACCGCAAGAGAATTTTGCCTTGAGCATGCGCTGTGACATATGCGCCGCTTCTTCCAACGATTTCAAAATGAGACGGCTGCTGTTTGTGTCCGGCAGGCCGAGCAAATACACCGTCTGCTCGTACATACCAAAAGAATACACCGTGCACACCTTGCCCAGCATTTCTTCCACAATTTGCTGTACCGAGATTTGGGTCAGAATATCCTCGTTGTTTTGCGTCTGCATGAGCGCAACCGCATATGCCGGATATGTAAATGAGAGATCCAGCAGTTCCATTTGCTGCGCCGCATATTCCTGCGTGATTTTTCCCTGCAGCAGTTGGGTGAAAAACTGCTGCCGCAGCAGCGGCAAGCTCTGCTGGTATATTTTTTCCTGCCGCTGCCGGTTGGTGCGGAAATCGTATTCTTCTTCCAGCTCTGCATGCAGCTTGGAGAGCAGCTGCTGCATTTCTTCAAAATCAATCGGTTTGAGGACATATTCCGAAACGCCGTAGCTAATCGCCCGTCTGGCGTACTCAAAGTCATCCCATCCGGAAAAGAGGACGATTTTAATGTGCATCAACGCATCGTGCAGAATCCGCGCAAGCTCCAAGCCGTCCAAAAACGGCATCTTGATGTCACTGATGAGCAAATCCGGATGCAGCTTCTGCACATATTCCAGCGCTTCCTGTCCGTTGCCCGCCGTGGCCGCAACGGAAAATCCCAATTGTTCCCACGGGATGCCTCCCAGCATGCCATGCAGGATTTGCGGCTCATCGTCTGCTAAAACGATACTAAAGGTACGCATGCATCGTCCTCCTTTTTCCTTTTACTCCGCCGTGAAGCAGTACGTTGTCTTTGCCTGAAAAATCTGATTTTTCCGCAAAATAACAGATGGATGTTTCTCAATATGAATCGAGTTCGGCAGCAGCTGCGTTTCCAGCGCCACGCCCTCCCGATTTTCGTACGGTCTGCCCTGTCTGCCCATGCAGCCGCCGGACAGGAAATTTCCCGTGTAAACCTGCGTTGTCGGCAGTGTGGTCGAGATGGTCAGCGTTCTTCCGCTCGCCGGATGGCGCAGAACAATCTGTTCATTTTTCGCGTTCAGCACAAAGGCGTGGTCATATCCGCCGGCATTCTTCAGCTGCGGATGCAGCGCATGGATGCGTTCGCCGATTTTGTGAAACGTGCGGAAATCAAACGGTGTCTGCGTGACCTGCATAAACGAACCGTTTGCCAGACAATTTTCATCGACACAGGCAATATGGTCGGCGCACACACGCAGCTCATGTTCTTCGATATGTTCCAAATTGCCTGAAAGATTAAAATACATATGATTGGTAAAATTGGCAAGCGTGTCTTGGTCGCAGACCGCTTGATAGGCGATGGAAAACGCATTGTCCTTGAGTTGATACAAAACATCCAGCTTCAAATTACCCGGATACCCTTCTTCTCCGTCCGGAGACAGATATGAAAAACGAATGCCGTCATCTACAATCTCCGCATCAAAAATTTTCTGGTTAAATCCGTGCACGCCGCCATGCAGATGATTGACACCGTTGTTTGCCGCCAAATCATAGCGTTTTCCGTTTAATACAAACGATGCGCCGCCAATGCGATTGGCAACGCGGCCGACAACCGCACCCATATAGCTGCCGTCATGCGCGCAGTCCTCCACATCGGCAAAGCCCAGCACCACATCGGCGCACTGTCCGGTTCGATCCGGCGCCTGCAGCTCCAGCACATGACAGCCGAGATTGGATACCAGCAAGGTCAGTTTGTCGGATTCAAGCTTATATATTGCAACGCCGTTGGCGCGCTGTTCTGCTACCTGTACCTGTGTCATTGTTGTTTTTCCTTTCTATTAGAATACTACAAATTGCGCATATTCTCAACAAAAATACAAGATAAATCCCGACTGTCAGCGTTTTGTTTGTTCCAGTTCGTGTATTTTGCCTCTGACAGCCGGGAAAACTATTTAATTGACAGACTGTGCAAACCGCAAAAATGCCTGTTTGCCTGTTTCCGTGCGTTTAAATACGCCTGCGTGCTCCAATACCTGAGAGAACACAATGCCAACTTCCTTTTGCAGGATGTCCATGGCGTTTTGTTCGGTAAAGGTATATCGCGTTTTTAACTCGTTTGCCCAATCGGCATGCGGTGCCGTGCGTTCGTCCGCGGTCAAATCCGCACCGGAGACCAGTGCCTCCGCCACAGCGGCAAGCTCGGTTTTGAGCCGCGCCGGAAGAACCGCCAAACCCATGACTTCGATTAAGCCGATATTTTCTTTCTTGATGTGATGCAGCTCCGCGTGCGGATGATAGACGCCGAGCGGATGTTCCTTGGTCGTGATATTATTGCGCAAAACCAGATCCAGCTCGAATTTCCCATTTCGCATACGGGCAATCGGCGTGATGGTGTTGTGCGGCTCGCCGTCGGTCTCCGCAAAGATAAATGCGTCTTTGTCGGTATATCCGCGCCATGCGGCGAGAATCTTGGATGCCAGCTCGACAAGCTGCTTGTCATCCGCACTTCTCAGACGAATCACAGACATCGGCCACTTGACAATGCCCGCTTCTATGCCGTCAAATCCGTCAAATGTCAGCTCGGTTTCGATGGGTGCGCGCTCCATGGCGAATGTGTAATGTCCGCCTTGGAAATGATCATGCGCCAAAATCGAGCCGCCGACAATCGGCAGATCCGCATTGGAGCCGACAAAATAGTGCGGGAACTGTTTGACAAAATCCAGCAATTTGCGGAACGTTGCCGGTTCAATTTTCATCGGCGTGTGCTGCGAATTGAATACAATGCAGTGTTCGTTGTAATATACATATGGCGAATACTGCATAAACCAGCGGCTGCCGTTGATTGTCACCGGAATCACGCGGTGATTTTGCCGTGCCGGATGATTTACGCGTCCGGCATAGCCCTCATTTTCCTTGCACAGCAGGCACTTGGGATACGAGGACTGCGGCATCAATTTGGCTGCCGCAATCGCCTTCGGGTCTTTTTCCGGTTTGGATAGATTGATGGTAAT